>JBMUAQ010000042.1:0-15371 GCA_049454855.1 Ilumatobacteraceae bacterium | reverse complement strand
GACACACCCTTGTGGTTCACTGTCTCCCGAAATGACCACCACTTGCACCATTCCCGAACACGCATGGCTCGTCGTCGGGCTCGACGATCTTCTCGACGAACTGGACCCGATGAACATGACGGGCGAACGGCTCCGGGCGCACGAGTACCTCCCGGAGATCCCCGACATCATCCGGCTCATAGTGCAGGGCGAAGTGCTGGTGGATGACGTGTGGAACATCTTCCAGAGCTTCGGCGGCGATATTCCCCCCAGCGACCCACAGCTGCGCTACACCGTGCATCGCATCAACGAGCTCCGCACCGACTGGCTGGCGTTGCTGGGGCGCATCGAGCGCACCTGGAAGGTTGCGGGTCTCCTGTGGAGCGACATCCACATCAGCGACTTCGCGGGCGACGGGAACTACTTTGCGATCCTCCAGGATGCAACCATCCCCGGAGTCGACCACGAATCCCGCTCGTTCGGGAACTGCACCGGTCTCGGGGACGCGGTGGAACAGGTTCTCGCGTACGACCGCGAGCGGTTTGAGCAGCACTCCCCTTCGGGAAGCTAGGTCACCCTACAGCGAGTCTCAACGTCTTCTTCGAGCGCTTGGAGCCCGTCTGCACGGTGACGCTCACGGTGCATTTGCCCTTCTTCAGTGCGCGCACCGACGTGCCTGACACCCGGCACACCTTGCGCGACGACGACGCGACCACGACGCTCACCCTCGAACGTGACGTGGTCTTCAGGCCGGCTTTCTTCAGCACAGCCGCCCGCGACAGTGACTTGCCCGCCTTCACGTCGGATGCCGACGTTGTCGCACCCTGGGTGAACGCGGCACGGATCGTGGGCGACGAGTGCGTGAACCCGCTGGCCGACAGCTTCATCCAGCCGTCGTTCTCGCTCACGTTCGTGACCACGGTGGACTTGTCCGCACCGGTGTCGAGCACCTCGATGGTGGCCTTGATGGGCGCGGACGAGAACTTGTAGATGCAGCGCGCCACGTCGGAGCGCACCACCAGGCTGTAGGCACCCTTGAACAACTCACCCGACGACATGTAGTGCGGCGCCGACACCTTGTAGTTGAGCGTCTTCGAGGAGGAGTCGTACTCGGGCGCGCCCGCCTTGTACTGGGTGGCGTTGGTGGTGACTATGCCGGTCACCTTGTTCTTCTCGGTCACGCAGCCGGCGGCCGCACCGAGGTTGTTCGACCCCAGGGTGCGCAGCGCCCACGTGGAGGGGTCGGCAATCGCGGTGTCGTTGATGACGGGGATCCACGCCTCGAGCTCCGCCATCGCGTCGGCGCCGTAGGGCGAGGGCAGCGACTTGCGGTTCCTCTTGGTGGGGTCGGCCGCGTCCGCGTCGTTCAACCCCCAGCTGGAGGCACCGTGGTAGCCGCCGCCCGTTCTCGGCCATCCCCCCTCGGCCCGGTACTTGTCCTGGAGTGAGGCCGGCAGTTCCGACCATTTCTTCTGCAGCTCGACAGCCGGCACCGACACCGGCTTGCCGGCCACCGAGAGTGTGACCGCCCCTGACGACCCGGCGACGTCCTGCAGCGTGATGGTGGGGTCGGCGAGACGGCCGTGCATCCAGCCCGACACCGCCTGTGACAGCCGCACGGTGAGGTAGTAGGTGATGTCCTTGTTGAAGTTGCGGCGCTGCGCACAGTCGGCGGTGCCGGCGGCCACGTTGTGGTTGCCGATCATCAGGCAGTCGTCCGCACCCATGTCGACGTAACCGGCCCACCCCGAGGCATCACCGTTGTGATGGATGCCGGTGAGGTCGGGCACGTCACCCGGGCGGCACCCCGTCACCGCGTCGTTCGTGCCCTGTCCGCAGGGCACCTGGCGCACCACAACCGGCGAGAGGTTCATCGCCAGGTTGGTGAAGGTGACCTTCGAGCCCGGGGTGGCGGTGCCGCTCACCACTGCGCGCACGAAGTGGCGGCGCTCCGGCGCACCGCTCGACTCAGCGACGTTCCAGTACGCACCGGGGCCGCCCTTCGGCAGACCGAAAGCCGGGTCGGCAGCGTAGTCGTTGAGGCCGGCGGACGGGAACGCACTCACGTAGGTGGCGGGGGTGCGCGCGCCCGATGCGCTCACCGTGCCGAACTCCACCACGCAGTCGAGCTCGGTGGCGCCGGTGCACGGCTGCAGCACCGCGCTGAAATCGATCTGCGATGCGGTGGAGCACGGCGCCGCGGTGAGCGACGTGCACGACCTCCACCATCCCGACGACATGGTGGCCTGCGTGCGGGCGCGCAGCACCGACACCGCCTCGTTGTACTCGGGCACGTCCCTGAACCGGACACCCTGCATGCCGAGGGAATCCTGCGGGAACGACGGTGCCCAGCCCTCGTCCACCAGCGTGCCGGTGGCCGCACCACCGGGTGATACCCCCACGGGCACCACCGCGCACAGCGCCACCAGCACCACCGCAACCGTCCATCTGTTCCTGGTCATCGTCAACCCCCGGGCACAGTTCACCACCCCGACAACGCCCCCGTTAGGGTCTCGTGACATGGCTGCCCGGGTCCCCTACGACGAGTTCTCGATGTTCGCCGACAACGCGGAAGAGTACGGCATCGCCTACCCCGGCCCGCCCACGGTGCGGCGGGAGTCCGTGGAGGTGGGTGGCGGCAGGCGCATGTCGGCCCTGGTGTGGGCGTCGCGCTCCGGCGACACCGACCCGCAGCTGGTGTTCCTGCACGGCGGCGCCCAGAACGCCCACACATGGGACACCGTGGCACTGGCCCTCGACGTTGCGTGCATCTGCATCGACCTCCCCGGTCACGGGCACAGCGACTCCGCCGCGCCGTATGCCGAGGGTGCCGGACCGCTCGCCCAGAACGCCGACGACATGGCGATGGTGATCCGCCGGCTCGCCCCGAATGCGCGCGCGGTGGTGGGCATGTCGCTCGGCGGTCTCACCTCGCTCGCGCTGTCGCACCGGTACCCCGACATCGTGCGCCGTCTCGTGCTCGTCGACATCACGCCCGGAGTGAACCAGGAGAAGACCAAACAGATCACCGACTTCGTGAACGGCCCCGCCACGTTCCCCAGCTTCGAGGAGCTGCTGGAGCGCACGATCCAGTTCAACCCGACCCGGTCGGTGAGCAGCCTGCGCCGCGGCATCCTGCACAACGCACTGCAGCTGGACGACGGCAGCTGGGTGTGGCGCTACCGGCGCAACGATGCGCCCCCGCTGCCCGAGATGAAGGAGCAGGTTTCGGAGCGGCCGTCGATGAACCCCCTGTGGGACGCGGTGTCGGCGTGGGGCGAAAGCGGCAAGCCGCTGATGTTCGTGCGCGGCATGCGGCCGCAGTCGGTGGTGGGCGACGACGACGAGGCCGAGCTCGTGCGGCGCGTGCCGGGAACGCGGGTGGAGCACGTGGCCGAGGCCGGCCACAGCGTGCAGGGCGACCAGCCCGTGCTGCTCGCGGATCTCATCCGCGAGTTCGTGCTCTGACCGCAGGGTCATCCCTGCGGTCGTTCACTCCCCGGTGAGGAACTCCGACACCGCCTCGGTGGTGGCGCGGTCACGGCCCACCACGAGGTGACCATCGACCCCGACCTGCACGGCATCCCAGTCGAGACGCTTCGCGAGGGCACGTGCCGCGCGTGCCGAGGTGATGCCGTCACCGCGCGCCACGTACACGCGCACGGTTGCGCCGCGCGCGGCAGCCACCGGGTCGACGGGCACGAACGGACGCGACGGCTCCGGCATCGATGCGCACACCCGCGGCAGGGTGGCCCCGAGACCCACACGGAACAGCAGGGTCTCGAATGCACCGTCAGCAGCCGCGATGCCCGATGCATCGGCACGGGAGAGATCGCTGCACGCAGCCGCGACACGCGCGGCGAACGATGCCTCGCTCGCCGAGCCCGCCGTGGCCGAGAACTCCACCAGCGGGACGAAGTTGCCCTCCTCCGCGGCGGCGAGTGCACGGAACAGCCCGCCGTAGTCGCCGTCACGCATGACCCGGGAGAACGCGAGACGGAAGTGCGACTCCGTGGCGGGACCAGAGACACCGGCCGCGATGTCGTCGAGCACGAACTTCACGCGCTTGGCAGCGTTCTCCACGAGCGGGCACGAGATGTGCGACGTGCACCACTTCATGACGGCCGCAAGTGCGGCATCCTCCGAAGCACGGTTCGCCTCCGCCGTCACAATGGCGGGCACACCGGGGTCCTCGGGCGAGTCGAGCACCACATACGACGACGACACGGGGTTCGTCATCTTCCACGCCGCGAGGATGGTGGCTCCTCTCCCCCACCCGACTGCCCGCACCCGGCGTGCACCGAGTGCGTCCACCACCCGTTCCACGTCGTCGGCGGAATCGAGCAGCCCGAACGATGTCGCGGTGGCCGGGCGGTCCACCACGCACGCCGCAGCCACGTCCAGCGCACGGGAATCGTCACCGATCCACTCGGTCTCCGCACCGCACGGAAGCGCCGAGGAGTCAAAGAAGCCCCGCGGCGACAGCGCGACAACGTCGAACGAGCGCGCCACCGGACCCACCATGGTCACGGCACGCTCGGCCAGCATTCGCGCGGTGGGCCCGACGAAATCGGGCAGGAGGAGCAACGTGCCGCGCACAGAGCCTGCGGTGGCGGCCCTGCGGTACATCGCCAGCCGGAGCACCGGGCCGGTGGGGTCGAGACCCGACGCGGGCACGTCGATGGTGCCGCACTGCACCTGCCCGCAGGGCACCCACCCCACGGTGCCCGCCACGGACGGCACGGAACCCGTCGTGGCGGTGGTGGACGGTGCCGTGTCGTCAGTGTCGGGTGCACCGCCGCCCGCGCATGCCGACGCAAGTGCGCCCGCAGCAAGGATGAGAAGAAGCGACCGCACTGCCCGTGGCACGCGGAAACCCTAGGAGACGGAGAACCGGGCGGTCTTCGTGCGGGTGACGGGCACCGAGAAGACCTTCTTCGACCCTCTCGCCACCACGCGCCCGTTCATGCGAAGGACCACCCGCTTTCCCTTGGGAGCCGACACCGTCACCTTCCAGAAGCGACCGACGCGGACCACGCGGGTGATGCGCGGCCTGGCTGGCGCGGTTGCCGCAGACGGAACCGGGCGGACGGTCGAGGGGCTCTCGGCCACAGGCGGGGATGCCGGTGCAGGTGAGGCGGCGGGCGTGCCGGGCGAGGCAGGCGGTGCAACCACAGCCGGCTCGTCGCCGGGCGACGGCACGGCGGACGTCATCTCGTCGACCGTGGCGGTACTGCGGCTGCTGCGCACCCGCTCACCACCGCCGTCGAACACGTTCAGCGACGACGACGCGGTGCCGGCGAGGAACAGGAGCAGGTTCGCGGTGGTGGAATCGACACCGGAGAGCTTGTCGGGGCTGGCGTCGCTGCGCAGACGGTCGGACACCTGTGCCGGCGTGAGGCCGCGCGAGTTGCCGAGCACGGTCGCCGCAGCACCGGCCACGTGCGGACTGGCCATGGACGTACCGCTGATTGTGCGGGTGGACGTCGTTGAGTCGTACCACGCCGAAGTGATGGAGGAGCCCGGTGCGAACAGGTCGACGCAGCTCCCGTAGTTGGAGTAGCCGGCCTTGTAATCAGTACTGGTGGAGGCCGCCACCGTGATCGCGGACGGAGCGGATGCCGGCGAGGTGAGGCACGCATCGGCGTTCGAGTTTCCGGCCGCCACCACCACGGTGATGCCGTCGGCCACTGCGCGGGCGATTGCGTCGTTCATGACGGCGCTGTAGCCGCCCCCGAGCGACAGGTTCGCCACGGCGGGCACACCCGCCAGGTGATGCTCGATCATCCAGTTGATGCCGGCGACGACACCGCTGGTCCAGCCCGAGCCTGCGCAGTCGAGCACGCGCACCGGCACGAGCGACACGCCGTTCGCCACGCCGTAGGTGGCTCCCCCGACCGTGCCCGCAACGTGCGTGCCGTGGCCGTTGCAGTCACCCGAACCGCGGCCGTCGGTGATCACGCTGTACCCGGAGGTGACCCGCACACCGAACTCGGTGTGCGAGGCGTTGATGCCGGTGTCGATGATGTAGGCGGTGACGCCGGCACCCGTGCCCGGGCGGCTGAGGAGGCTGTCGAGCGGCAGGTTGCGCTGGTCGATGCGGTCGAGGCCCCACGACGCGGCGGCGACGGGCGGCAGCGCACCCGAGAACGGGGTGACGGCGACGGCGTCGGATGCCGCACCGGTGCCCACCGAGTTCGTGGCCGTGACCGTGACCGAGTGCTCCACCCCGTTCGCGAGCGACGGGATGATGCAGGAGTACCCGGCGGAGGTGCACGTGCCCGCGACCGCGCCGTTGACCCTGGCGGTGGCGGTGAACGAGACGATGTCGGCCCCGCCGTCGTTGTCGGGGTCGCTCCACGACACACCGACGCGCGAGTCGCCCGCGAGAGCAGACACGTTCAGCGGCGCGGCGGGAACGGTGATCTCGAACCTGGGAGTCGCCGTGACCGTGGCCGACCATGCGCTGTCACCGAGACGGTTGCGTGCCTTCACGCGGAGCGCCACCTGCACGTCGGAGGCGAGACCGGAGACCCGGGCGGTGGTGCCCGTGCCGTAGCCGTCGTTCCACACGGTGAACGCGCCGCCGCCGGAGGCGTACTCCACCACGTAGTCGGTGACGGGGGCGGTGGCGGCGGCCGTGCTTGCGGTCCAGGTGAGGTTCACCGCGTTGCCGTCAACCGAGGCAGTGAGCCCGGTGGGCACCGATGGGGCACCCGCCACGCGGACCGTGACCGAGGCGACGTTCGACGGGGAGCTGGCGCCGATGGCGTTCACCGCGCGCACGTGGAAGCGGTAGGTGGTGTCGTTCGCGAGGCTGCGCGCGTAGTGATAGCGCACGGAAGGCAGGGTGGTGGCGATGCGCGAGAACGTGACACCATCGGTGGACTGCCACACCTCGTACCCGGTGAGCGGCGAGCCGTTGGTGGTGACGGGCGAGTTCCACGTGACGATGCCGGTGGTGCCGCTGAGCCACGCGTTCGCATACCGCGGTGCGGACGGCGCGGCGATCGCCCAGGGCGTGACGGTCTGGGCCGACGACGGGAGGCTCTCGCCCACCGCGTTCACCGCGCGCACGCGCACGGAGTGCACGGTGCCGCCGGTGAGACCCGTGAGCTGCAGCATGCGGATGTTCGCGGCCACGGAGGAACGAGCCCAGGTTCCCCCGCCGTTGGTGGAGTGTTCCACCACGTAGCCGGTGACCGCGGATCCACCGTTGGAAGACGGTGCGGACCAGTACACGCTCAGGGTGTTGTAGCCGGGCGAGACATACGAGAGCCGCGGTGCGGCAGGCGCCGTGGGGGCCGTCGGGGTCACCGAGGTGCTCGCTGCGTCACCGGTGCCGTGTTCGCTGACGGCCCGCACCCGCACCGTGTGCACGGTGCCCGCCGTGAGACCCGTGAGGGACACTGCTCGCTGCCACGACTCGGTGCGTACGGTGGGTGACCACGTGACACCGGAATCGACGGTCCAGTCGACGAGGTAACCCGAGATCGCCCCGCCGCCGGAGTCGGCCGGTGTGCTCCATGCAACGTACGCGCCGAGCAGGCGCGGGGAGGCCGAGAGGTTCCGCGGTGCGGACGGCGCGGTGTAGGAGGTGGGCGTCACCGTGTACTCGTTGCTCGGCAGACCGGTGCCCACGCTGTTCACCGCCGACACACGGAACGTGTGCACGAGGTTGCCCGTGAGACCGGTGAGGAACGCCGAACGTGACGCTGACACGCCGTCGTTGTGCACGGTCCAGTCACCGCCCGGGTTGCGGTACTCCACGACGTAGTCGGTGACGGGGAGTGTGGTGCCGTTCGACAGCGGCGACGACCAGTAGAGACTCGCGCTCGCTCGGCCTGCATAGGCCACCAGCGACCGTGGCGCGAGCGGAACGCCCGGAACCATGGGAGTGGCCGCGGCAGAGGCCCCGGGGAGGCCGGTGCCCACGCTGTTCACCGCCGACACACGGAACCGGTACTGGGTTCCGTTCGCGAGACCGGTGACGGTGGCGGTGCGGTTGGTGGAGACGCCGTCATCGAACGTGACCCACGCACCGATCACCGTGGCAGTGACGGGTGCGTACTCCACCAGGTAGTCGGTGACGGGAGTGCCGCCGTCGAACGACGGCGCCGACCACACCAGGGACACGGAGGCATCGAGCGCGGTGGGCACAGGTGTGCCGGGCGACGACGGCACCGACGGTGGCGCCGGCTCGAAGGACGCCATGTACACGAGACGGTTCGGGCTGCCCGTGCCGGCATCGGTCACGGCGCCGCGGGTGGCGGCGGAGACAACTGCTGTCTGCACGGCCGCGGGTGCGGCCGCCGGGTTCTGCTGCAGGTACAGCGCGGCGACGCCCGCCACGTGCGGGCTTGCCATGGAGGTTCCGCTGATGGTGTTCAGCGAGACCGGCGAGTTCCACCATGCCGACGTGATGGAAACGCCGGGCGCGAACAGATCGACGCACGACCCCCAGTTTGAGAACCATGCGCGCGTGTCGTTGGAGCCGGTTGCGCCAACGGTGATGGCCGTGGGCTCGCTGGCAGGTGAGTAACTGCACGCATCGGCGCCGGAGTTACCGGCTGCCACCACGAACGTGATGCCGTCGGCGGCACCCCTGGCGAGGGCCGAGTTGACGATGGCCGAGGCTCCGCCGCCGAGGGACATGTTGGCCACCGCCGGCGTGCCGGCCTCGTGGTCGCGGATGACCCAGTCGACCGCCGAGATGATGGACGACCACGTGGCACCGCCCGAGCAACCGAACACCCGCGCCGACACGAGGTTCACGTTCTTCGCGACGCCGTGCGTGGTTCCTCCGATGGTGCCCGCCACGTGCGTGCCGTGGCCGTTGCAGTCGCCGCTGCCGCGCCCGTCGTTCACGGCGGTGAAACCGGAGCGCACGCGCCCCGCGAGCTGCTCGTGCGCGGCGTTGATGCCGGTGTCGATCACGTAGGCGGTGACACCCGTGCCGTCACCCGTGTAGGAGTACGTGGAGTTCAGCGGCAGTGCGCGCTGGTCGATGCGGTCGAGACCCCATGTGGCCCCCGACTGGTCGACGTCGAGCTCCACCACGCGGTCGGGCTCGATGGCGAGCACGTCGGGGTTCGACGACAGCGACTCGTACTCGGCTGGGTCGAGGTCGGCGACGAACCCGTCGATGGCACTGGAGAACGCTGCTATCAGGCCGTTGCCCACGTTGCGCGAGGCCACGCGTGCGGACGACGCGTTCCGGAACGACACGATGAAGCGACCAGGGACGACGTCCCCGGCGTCGGCGCCATCCGGTGCCTCGAGACCCGCCACAGAATCGGCGGTGGAGAGCGCACCGTCACCGAGGTCGACCGGGGTGTCGGCCTCCACGAACCGGATGCCGGCAGAGTTGCGCAGGTCGTCGGCCTGCGAGGCGGAGAGTTCGGTGGTGTAGGTGGAGCCGTCGGTGCGCATCACCAGCCAGCGGGCAGCCGATGCCGAGGCGGGAGACACCGGCACCACCACGAGGAGAGAGGTGGCACCGAGCGCCGCGGCGACGAGGGCACGCATGCGCCGCGGGACACCGGGGGACGAACGTGCCGCCATGTCCTCCACAGCGTCGGCCCGACCCGCCCCATGACGGGTGCCCGGCACATTTCTCCCCCGCAGCCGGGGAAGACGTCGGGGAGCGGGGGCCACGGACCCGAGGCTACTTGTGGGGTGGCCCGGGGTGGGCCGGACGGAACGGCCCGGTGGTGTCCGGTGAGGGTCAGACCGCGAAACAGGTCACCAGCACGGGGGTCACCACGAGGGCCGGCAGAAGCGACCCCAGTTTGATGCGCCTGATCTCGAGCAGGTTCAGCCCGATCGCGAGCACCATCAACCCGCCCGCGGCGAACATCTCTGTGCGCATCCGGTCGGTGAGGAGCGAGTCGAGCCCGGTTCCGAACAGGGTGAGGGTGCCCTGCACCACGAACACGCCGACGGCACTGAACGCGGCACCGATCCCGTAGGTGGCGGCGAACACCACCGTCATGAAACCGTCGAGCGTCCCCTTGATGATGTAGAGCTGCGGCGTGCGTCCGCTCGCGTCCTCGATGGCGCCGAGAACCGTCATCGGCCCGATGCAGAACAGCAGCGTGGCGGTGACGAAGCCGCTGACGAACCTGGACTCCTCGCCACCGCGCGCGAACCGGCGTCTCAACCACGCGCCGAGCCGTTCGAGCCCGCGCTCCACCCTCAGCAGCTCACCGATCACCGCCCCCACGACGGTGCCGACCAACGGGAACACGAGGTTGTGCGACTGCAGCACGTAGTCGACGCCCATCACGAGGGTGACCATGCCGATCACCTGCACCACCACGGTGCGGATGGCCTCGGGGATGCGGTGGCCCACGAGAACACCGATGCCGCCACCGGCGATCACGGTGGCCGTGTTGATGAGGGTGCCGAGTCCACGCACGGCCGTGCACGCTACCCCCCGCTGTTGCCCACCTATCGTGAGTGACGTGGCAGGTGACCCGGAATGACGGTGCTGACGCTGGCATCCGGTGACCACACCGCGCAGGTCGACACGTCGAACGGCGGCCGGGTCGCATCGCTCATCGTGCACGGAACCGAGCTGGTGTGCGGGCCGGCGACGCACCTCGACACCTTCGCGTGGGGCATCTACCCGATGGTGCCGTTCGCGGGACGCCTGCGCAACGGGCGCATCTTCCACCGCGGCACCTCGGCAGAGTTCCCGAAGGATGCACCGCCGCATGCGATCCACGGGTTCGTCCACTCGACGGAATGGCGCATCCACGAGAGGACCGAATCGGCCGTGGTGATGCGCCTCGAGATGGCGGAACCGTGGCCGTGGCGGGCGGTTCTGTTCCACACGGTGTCGCTGCACGGATGGAAGCTGCGCATGGACATGAGCGTCACCGCACGCGAGGAACAGCCGATGATGATCGGCTGGCACCCGTGGTTCGCGCGGCCCTGCACGACTGCGCTCGAGTTCGGCGCGATGTACGAGCGGGGCGACGACCACCTGCCCACCGGCCGGCTGGTGCGGCCCGCCACCGAGAACGTGGACGACTGCTTCACCGACCCCATCTCCGACCCCATGGTCACCGTGGGCGCCGTGCGCACCACGTTGCACTCCGACTGCACGCACTGGGTGGTGTACGACGGGGCGGCGCACGGAGTGTGCGTGGAGCCACAGAGCGGGCCGCCGAACTCCGTGAACGACAGCCCCACGGTTCTGCGCGCCGGCGGCGAGATGCGCCGGTGGTTCGAGATCCGCTGGTGACCGCGGCGGCCGGGCTGGCGTAGTGTCTGCCGCATGGCCGCGCGTCTGGAACATGAGTTCACCTCGTTCCTGCCCGCCGACGACACGCACCCGTACCGCACAGGTGCATGGAGGCCGCAGAACCGCGAGTGGACCGACCTCGAGCCCGAGGTGGAGGGCGAGCTGCCGGCCGACCTGAACGGCGTGTACCTGCGCAACTGCGAGAACCCGCTGGTGCCGAACCGCGAGCGCTACCACCCCTTCGACGGTGACGGCATGATCCACTCCACCTCCTTCCGCGAGGGCCACGTGGAGTACCGCAACCGATTCGTGCGCACCGATGCACTGGCCGCCGAGACGGAGGCCGGCATGGCGCTGTGGTCGGGGCTCGCGGAGTCCCCCGCGAGGGCGGTGCGCGAGGACGGCTGGGGCGCACGCGGACGCATGAAGGACGCGTCGTCCACCGACGTGGTGGTGCACCGCGGCATCGCGCTCACGAGCTTCTACCAGTGCGGTGACCTCTACCGCATGGACCCGGTGACGCTCGCCGACATGGGGCGCGAGAGCTGGGACGGCTGTTTCCCCGCCGAGGGAGTGTCGGCGCACACGAAGGTGGACGAGAGCACCGGCGAGATGTTCTTCTTCAACTACTCCACGAAGCCGCCGTACATGAACTACGGCGTGGTCGACCGCACCGGCACACTCGTCACCTACGAACCGATCGAGCTGCCGGGTTCGCGTCTCCCGCATGACATGTGCTTCACGGAGCGTTACGCGGTGCTGAACGACTGCCCGCTCTTCTGGGACCCCGAGCTCCTCCCCCGCGGCGTGCACGCGAACCGCTTCTACCCGGAGCTGCCGATGCGGCTCGGCGTGATCCCCCGCCACGGGAAGGGTTCCGACATCCGTTGGTTCGAGTTCGAGCCCACGTTCGTGCTGCACTGGATCAACGCGCACGAGGACGGCGACTGGGTGGTGGTCGACGGGTACTTCCAGCGCGACCCCGCACCGGCGGTGCCGGCCGATGCCACCGTCGACCAGCGCCTGTTCCGCTACCTCGACCTCCACGCGATGCACTCGGTGCCGTGGCGCTGGAGGATGAACATGCGCACCGGGGAGACGAACGAGGGGCCGCTCTCCGATGTGATCACCGAGTTCGGCATGATCAACAACAACGTGGCGGGACGTCCCTACCGGTGGGCGTACTCGGCCCTGCCCACCGAGGGATGGTTCACCTTCGAGGGGATCATCAAGCACGACGTCACCACCGGCGACATGCAGACGTACCGGTTCCCCGCCGGCACCTACTGCAGCGAGACCGTGTTCGCGCCGCGACCCGGTGCAACCACGGAGGACGACGGCTACCTGCTCACCTACACCTCCGACGTGGTGAACGACGTGAGTCACTGCGTCGTGTTCGACGCGCAGAACCCGGCCGACGGCCCGGTCGCGAGGGTGCGCCTGCCCGAGCGCATCTGCTCGGGTACGCACGCGTACTGGGCCGACGCGGCAACGCTCTCCCCGGCGTGAACCCCGGCATCCCCGACCAGCTGCGGATGATCCAGCTGTGGCTGGGATCGGACGAAGCACGCCGCCATGCCGCGGTGTTCGCGCGCCGGGCCGGTCTCGGCAACGAGGCCGACGACGTGGTGGCCGAGGCCTACCTGCGGGTGTCGGACGCGATGTCACGCAGGACGGAGCCGTACCCGTCGATGTCCGAGGAGTCGCACGCCGCCCGTTACGGGATGCGGGTGCTCGACAACGTGTGCCGCGACCGCAGGCGCGCCGCCAACCGCCGTGCAGAGACGCAGTCCGACACGCTCGAGAACATCGCCGACCACCCCGAACCGTCCGGTCCGTTCGCCCTGGTCGACGGCCCCGAGATGATGCAGGAGCTGGTCCGCGAGGTCGGTCACACCGCAGAACGGGGGTTCACGTGCCCGGGCTGCAACCGCGAGGTCGCAGCCGCGATGGCGCTCGAGGTGGTGCATCTTGCTCTCAGCGGGCGGCCGGTCGACGGCACGGGGCGCACCTGGTTCGACCGCCTGCTGCACACCGCATTGTTGAACGTGGAGGGTGACCTCGGTCGCTCGGAGACCGCCCAGAACCAGCGCAAGTCACGATGCGGCAGGTGCGCCGTTGAGTTGCTGGAGGCAGCCGCCCGGCAGGTGCTCGGGAGGACGGAACGATGAACGGGACATGCCGATGAACACCGAGACCCGATGAACACTGAGACAAGGTTCGACGCAGACACCGGTCGCTGGCATCTCACCGCCACGGGCCGGGTGGCGACGCAGCCGTTCGTCGAGGAGGCCCCGGGGGTCTGGGTTGCCCGCGACGACAACGGCGAGATGGCCGAGTGTCTCGTGGCCGACGAGGCAACCGACCGGCTGCCCGAGCAGATCCGGCAGCTGATCGGAACCGGCCTCGGGGTCTCAGTGGCACAGCTCGGCGATCCGGCAGCAGCGCGCGCCCTCGTGCGGCGCGACACCGCGGACGTACTGCCCGGAACCCGCGCCATCCACGAGCCGGGCATCCCCTATGCCGACCGTGACGGCGCGGTGCGGGTGCCCACACCCGACGGCGAGATCGCGGTCACCTCCAGCGACTCCGTGCTGATGATCGACGTGCCGATGCGTGCGTCGCACGAGTGGGTGCGCGTCTCCGATGCCGAGACCGGCGGGCTGCTCGCGCTCGGGAGGATCCACCCGACCGGCTCGGGGCTCGGGGCCAACATCACCTTCGGCCTCGATGACAACGACATCCACATCACCCTCACCGACACCCCGCTCGACCCCGTGGCCGACCGGCGCACACGACGTTTCGAGTGGCTCGACGGTGTGATCGCGGACATGAGGCGCATGTGGTGGCGCCGGCCGCTGCGCACCAGGGCGGCCGCACGGGACGCCGTGGCCGTGGCGCGCGCACTCGGGGACGACCGGCGGGCGGCGACGGCGGCACGGTACGCGCGTCTTCTCCCCGCCTACGTCGGAGCCGCATCGGTGGTTGCCGTCATCTCGGGCACGCTCGGCATCGGTGCCCTCGTGCCGCAGTCCGGACCGCAGCTCGTGGTGACCGGCGCGTCCACGGCCACGTACGCCTTCGGCGGTCGCGAGTCCGCCACCGTCTCGGTTGACGTCACCGGCGACGGCTCGTTGTCGCTGATGATCAGCGACCGCGTGCTCGGGCCGCACCCGTTCCGCGGTGCAGATGTGTCCGCGGCCAGGGCCGCGTGCATCGCCGCGCAGGATGCATGGGTGGACAACAGGAACGTGCGCACCGTGAGCGTCACCTATGCGGTCACGCTGCGCTCGGGCGACCGCGACCCTGTGCTCGTCGGCACCGTCACCATGGCATCCGCGACGAACGAGCTGTCGTCGGTGGAGGAATCGTGCCGAAACGCCCCGGTCGGTGCGGACGGGTCGGTGGTGGCCGAAGTGGTGCACCAGCGCGAGACCGAGGAGTTCACCCTGCCCTCCCCCGACGGCATCGATGACGCAGACACATGGAGCCTCGCCCTCGAGCGGGTGAAGGCGGGTGCGGCCGCGGGCACCGGTTCCGCGGACGATCCCGTGTCGTTCCGCGTGGAGGGCTGAACCGACCGGCAGTCCTCAGCCGGCCAGCACGGAGCGCACCGCGGCCACCACCTCGTCGGCCGATGCACCGGGCCCGAGAACGCATGCCACGCCTGCATCCATCAGTTCCGCCGCGTCGGCATCCGGGATGATCCCGCCCACCACCACGGGCACGTTGCTCCCGCGGGCGCGCAGTGCCTCCACCACGAGGGGGGCGAGCGTCATGTGCGCACCAGACAGCATCGACAGCCCCACCACGTCCACGTCCTCGTCGACCGCGGCGGCGGCACCCGTGTCGGGAGTCTGGAAGAGACCGGTGTAGATCACCTCCATGCCGGCGTCGCGCAGCGTGCGGGCCACGATCTTCACCCCGCGGTCGTGACCGTCGAGACCCACCTTCGCCACCAGCACGCGCGCGGGCGCACCGTTGTCGCTGCCGTCAGCCATCAGATCGTCGGCACCTCGGTGTGGCGGCCGAACACCCCCGACAGCGTCGACATCATCTCGCCGAGTGTCACCATGGCGCGCGAGGCATCAATCAGTGCCGGCATCAGGTTGATCCCGGGGTCAGCCGCGTCGCGTGCGAG
>JBMUAQ010000041.1:0-15599 GCA_049454855.1 Ilumatobacteraceae bacterium | reverse complement strand
GCACGGCGGGAGGGTGATCAACATCGCGTCGACGGAGGCCTTCGTTGCCACGGGTGGACTGGCCGCGTACACGGCTTCGAAGCACGGTGTCGTGGGGCTGACGAAGAGTCTCGCCGTGGAGCTCGGTCCGCACGGGGTCACCGTGAACGCCGTGTGCCCGGGCCCGATCGACACGGGCATGACCGCTTCGATCCCGCAGGAGAGACGCGACCGCTACACGCGCCTGAAGGTCCCGCTGCGCCGATACGGCGAACCGGAGGAGGTCGCGCACATGACGGTGAGCATCGCCCTCCCGGCCATGCGGTTCATGACCGGTTCGGTCGTGCGCGTGGACGGGGGGCTGGTGGCGAACCACTGACGGCCCGCACCGTCGGCGCGGTGACCCCGTCAATGTGCGGGGTCGAGCAGCCCCTCGAGGCCTGACGGGGCGTGCGCGCCAATCACCAGTGTCTCGAGCACTCCCGTTCCCACGTGACGTTCTCCGTCCCTCGTGCACGTGACCCGCGAGAGTGTCTGCACGTGGATGTTGTGCGGCGCCATGGGGTCGGCGACGGGAACGGCAAAGCGGTCGCCTCCCGTGACGGACTCTCCCTTCCATGCGCCGTGGGTCCACTCCGGGTGGCCGTAGCCGAGGCCGTACATCTGGAAGTGCATGAGCGGCTCGAACTCCATGGTGACGGACCCTTCGCGGAACCCGTACCGCAGGGAGAACTGCCTCATGTGGCGTGTCCCGGGCAGCCACGAAATGTCGTAGTCCACTGACCACGCCTCACGGGGCTCGTCGGAACCGTCGGCGAGGGCAGCGGAGTGATGCCAGCGCTCACCGTCCGCCCATTCGTTCACGTCGAAGAACGACGAGAACCCCGGGAAACTGACGGGGGCCCACAACCAGTAGAACTGAGGTGCGGCCGTTCCGGGTGCACCCACCTGTGTGCGCTCGCCGACTGAGCGGACTCCCCATGACCTGTCGCGGCACCCGAGCACGCGCTCCGGGACCACGTCGTGGCGGCGCCCGTCCACCTCGTACCACCCGCTCCATGTCCCCGTCTGGGTGAGACGTGTGTAGTTCATGACCATGCGGCTGCCGTTGCGCAGCCTGAAGGGCGGTTCCTCGTAGGGGAGCGATGTTGCCTCGAAGCGGAGGTCTGCGCGGAGTCCGTGTTCCGGTGCCTCGACCCTGATCCGGTGTCGCCGCAGCGGTTGCTCGACATCGATCGACACGGCCCCGACTGTTGTGCACATCATGCGGTCCGCATGTGCCCGTGCCGACGAATGGACATTCACCTGCTCGCCACCGGTGACGACCGAGAACGAGGCATCCATGACGTTCCTGTTGGGGTACAGACCCATCGCCACGGCGAAGAACGTGCTTCCGTCCGCCGAGTATCCGTTGAAGAAGTACCGGTCATAGTGGTTCGGGTCGCCCGATGCGGTGTGTGCCACCGGTTGCTCCGTCTGGTGGATGGGGTAGTCATCGAACGACGTGATCATGGATGTGACCGTAGCCACCGGCGGCACGGGCCCCGCACGTGGAACTCCCGCAACGCCTAGATTCTTGATGATGTCGGTGTCGATCAGGCCCACGGTGTTCTCCCGAGTCGCGGCCGTCGCGCTGGCGATGCTCTGTGTGATCGTGCTGACCGGGGCACTCGTGAGGCTCACCGGTTCCGGCCTCGGGTGCACCGACTGGCCGCGCTGCAACGAGCAACGGTTCGTCGATGTCTCTAGTGGTCATGCGGCCATCGAACAGCTGAACAGGCTGTTCACAGGGCTCGTGTCGGCGAGCGTCGTTGCTGCGGTGCTCACGGCCCACCTGCGCCGTCCTCGCAGACGTGACCTCATCGTGCTTGCGTGGGCCCTTGTGGCCGGAGTTCTCGCCCAGGTGGTGATCGGTGGGATGGTCGTTCTCACCGGGCTGAACCCATGGGCCAACATGGCCCATTTCCTCGTCTCGATGGTGCTGGTGGGCACGGCCTTCGCGCTCGACCGCCTGTCACGTGTGGAGAACGTCTCGTCGCTCCTGCGGAGTGTCCCCGCGGGGGTCAGTCGGGCGCGGTGGATCCTGGCCGGCGCGTCGGCAGTTGCGGTTGTCACCGGCACGGTGGTGACGGCAACAGGACCCCATGCCGGCGACGAGAACGCCGTGCGCCTCGGACTTGCATTGGAGAGCGTCGCCCGGGTGCACGGCACGTCGGTTGTGCTCACCGTCGCCACGATCGCGGTGTGCATGTGGAGAGTGCGCTCGGACACGACCGTTGCGGGCCGGTCGGCGCGGGAGGCACTGTCGGTGCTCGCGTTCGTCGCCGTGCTGCAGGGGGCGGTGGGCTACACCCAGTACCTCACCGGCGTGCCCGTGTTCCTCGTGGCCGTGCACATCGCCGGCGCGACTGCCTTCTGGTTGGCAGTGTGCAACTTCCTCCTCGCACCCCGCCCCGACGAGATACTGCCTCACACGCCTGTTGCGTGACTGTGCCAACTTCCGTCACGCCTGCTGCGTGACGATGTCATAAAGGTGCTGGCAGTCGTTGAGGGTCACGATCGTCGCGGTGTCGGCGATGCTCACGGTCGTGATGCTGGTGTTCTCGACCATCATCCAGATGCTCCTGTGGGTGCCGAGGAGGTGGGCCACGTAGGCGTTGATCACCCCGCCGTGGCACACAACCGCCGCACAGCCACCTTTGTGCCTCTCGGCAAGGCGCGACATGCGCTCGGCCACCCTCGCGCGGAACTCGCCGTCGCTCTCGCCGTTCGGGATGCCGTCCCATCGTCCGGTGGATGCCCACATGGTGAACTCGGGGTCGGACGTTGCCGCACGACGGCGGAACTCTCCGTTCGCCCAGTCGCCGAGCCTGACCTCCTCGAGGTCCTCGTGCACCACGACGTCCAGCCCGTGGTGCACCGCCACCTGCCATGCCGTGTCGTGCGCCCTCCGGAGGTGGCTCGAGTACACAGCGTCGATCCGCGCGGAGCGCAGGCGCTGTCCCAGCGCATGTGCCTGGGCCTCACCATCGGTGTGGAGCGGCGGGTCGGAGGAATCCGGCGACCCGGGGACGATGTCAGCGGACCGTCCGTGGCGGATGAGCAGCAGTCGGGCCGCACCCGGCGCCGACGCGCCGAGCGTGGGTTGGGGCACCGCGGCGGTCCCGCTCACGGGGTTCTCGGACATGGTTGCTAGTTTGCCTGCATGACGACACCAGAAGAGGTGCTCCTCGAGGTTTCCGAGAGGGTCGCGACCATCACACTGAACGCCCCGGAGCGTCTGAACACCATTTCGGGACCGATGCTCGACCAGTTGTCGGCCCGGCTGCTGGAGGCCGACAGGCGCACGGACGTGCGCTGCATCATCCTGACGGGGGCCGGCAGGGCATTCTGCGCGGGCCTCGACATGGCGGCCCAGGCAGGCAAGGGCAAGTCGCTCGGTGTCCTCGACGACTCGGGCGCCAACATGGCCGAGTTCGACCTCCGCAACGCACCGCCCGTCGTGCTGCACAACATCGACACCCCGGTGATCTGCGCACTGAACGGGGGAGCGGCGGGATACGGCCTCGACATCGCACTGGGGTGCGACATCCGGATCGCCGCCACCACTGCGAAACTCGCCCCGGGCTTTGCCAAGCGGGGCATCCTTCCCGAGAGCGGAGGAACCTGGTTGCTTCCGCGGATGGTCGGCTACGCCAAGGCTGCGGAGATCTCCTTCACCGGGCGCACGCTGAGCGCCGCGGAGAGCCTCGAGCTCGGCATCGTGAACCATGTCGTGGAGCCCAGCGAGTTGATGGAGCAGGCGCTCGGCATGGCCGGCGAGATCGCATCGAACGCGCCGCTTGCGGTCCGCGCGATCAAGCGCATGATGCGCGCGGC
The DNA here is from genome assembly GCA_049454855.1 of Ilumatobacteraceae bacterium. Lineage (GTDB taxonomy): Bacteria > Actinomycetota > Acidimicrobiia > Acidimicrobiales > Ilumatobacteraceae > UBA2093. The sequence goes on along the minus strand of JBMUAQ010000041.1, from coordinate 11,741 downwards.
CGAGACCGAGACGTTCGAACAGAACATCCACCACGTGTTCCTCCAGTTGCTCCCGCTCTTCCGCACCCAGGACTTCAAGGAGGGCGTGGCCGCGTTCATCGAGAAGAGGCCACCGAACTTCGTCGGCCGGTGACGGGCGACCCGTTCGCCGTCCTCGGGCTCGCACCCGGCGCCCCGGCCGACGAGATCAGGGCCCGCTTCCGTGAGCTCGCGCTGGTGCACCATCCCGACCGTGGCGGCGACGCAAAGGTCATGGCGGACCTGCTCGCGGCCTACCGGGCCGCACTGGACGGACCAACGGCTGCCGACGGTGAGCCGGCGGCACCCCGGGTTCGACGTTCCCGGCGGGACGTCCGGGCCCGGAGGGAACGTGACGTCGCGAGTTTCACCATCGACTCCCTGCCTGTGGAAGCTTTCGAGGGACTCCGCCTGGCCGCGGCCTCACTCGGTGACATCGCCGACGAGGAGCCGCCGTACGCGATCGAGTTCGTCGTGAGAGGTGGTGACGTCATGTGGTGCAGGTGCGAACTGTTCCCCGATGCCGGGTCGACAACGGTTGCGGTGACAGTCGCTCCTGCAGGCGACCAACCACTCGTGCGGGTCGACGGGATGCGCGACCTCCTGGTGGCCGAGATCAACTCACTGGAATGGTGAGGCGGGTGTGCGTCGCGTCAGACCCGTCCCTGCAGTTCAACGGGGGGCTGCCGCCTTCATCAGCCTGTCGCGCACGGCGGCAGCGATGCCGTCACCGTCGGGCACCAGGGCGACGATGATGTCGGCACCTGACTTCTCTGCACTGCGCATCAGTCCGTAGAGCCCGGCTGCGTACTCGGCCGCCGTGAGTCCGGCGCCGATTGCCTCCACCGTGTGTCCCTCCGCACGCAGTCGGGCGACTGCCTCAATCATCGACGTCACGTCACTGCAGAGCACCATGCCCGCATCGGGCGCGTAGTGGGACGCCAGCATCCCCGGGGCCCGCGACGGGCCCGCTGCCTCATCGGGTGCGAGCCCGAGACAGTCCTCGATGTCGTCCCCGGTGACGGCACCGTGGCGCAGCACCTGGGGCCGGGCAATGCAGTCGACGATCGTCGACTCGATGCCGACCCCGCACGGCCCAGCGTCGATCACGGCATCAATCGACCCGTCGAGGTCATCCATCACATGGGCCGCAGTGGTCGGGCTCACATGGCCGAAACGGTTGGCGGACGGCGCCACCAGACCCCTGCCGACCGCATCGATCAGCGCAAGTGCCGTCGCATGCGCGGGCATGCGCAGGGCAACCGTGTCGCGGCCGCCGGTGACGGCGTCCGGCACTTCGTCGGTGCGTTCCACGAGAACGGTGAGCGGCCCGGGCCAGAAACAATCGATGAGCCGCATGGCGGTGTCAGTGAGCATCCCGTACCTGGCCGCCATCCCCGGTGACGACACATGAATGATGAGGGGATGGTCAGCCGGGCGGCCCTTCGCGCGGAAGACACTGCGCACGGCGGTCTCTGAGTCACACACCGCAGCGAGCCCGTAGACGGTCTCGGTGGGCATCGCGACAGTTCCCCCGCGCTCGAGAATCGCCGCACAGGTCGCGATGCGGTCGGGCGGGAGGAGCTCTGTCACTGCGCGCCGAGGAAACCGAGCACCGCGTCGATGAACGCGAACGACTCCGGTGTGGCGAAGTGGTCGGTGTTGCGCAGCTCGACCAGACGGCCCGCCGGGAAGGCGGCGGCGAGTCTCGCGGCGGGTCCGGCAAAGTCCTTGTCGCCGATCACGACGAGCACCTCGTTCGGTACTGCGGAGAGTGCGGCGGGATCGAGGGGAGGGGACGGTGGTCTCTTCATGATGGCCGTGAGAGCGACCTTGTCCTTGCCCGGTGCGTTGGCGTAGCCCGCGAACACCTGGGAGCCGGTGTCCGCCGGGTCACCGGTGCCCTCCAGGGCCTCCACGATGCGTCTGCCCTCGTCCGGCGGGCGTTCCTCGAACACGCGGTCCCCGATTCCCGACAGCACCACGCGCCCGAAGCGGGCGGGGTTGCGGACGAGCGCCCCGAGAAGCGTCAGTGCACCGAGTGAGAATCCCACGGCATCGACGACGGGCGGGAGCCCGGCAAGCCGCCCGAGGAGCCACTCATCCAGTGCGCCGTAGGCGGCAGGGTCGTGCGGTTTGTCGGCATCACCGTGGCCGAGAAGGTCCACCCCGATCACCTCGCGGCCCCCGTCCTCGAGAAGCGCGTCCATTCCGGTGGATTGCCAGGTCTCGCGGAACGAACCCGCCCATCCGTGCACCAGCACCACGGGCAAACCCGCACCCTTCTGCATGGGCTCACGGTAGTCTCGTTTCGCCCTATGCGCTTCCTCCAGACCCCACCGGCGCATGACCTGACGTACAACGACGTCTTCATGGTGCCGAGCATGTCCAGCGTCCCGAGCAGGCTCGACGTCGACCTCACGACGGCCGATGCCCTCGGGACGAACATCCCCGTCGTGGTGTCCAACATGACCGCGGTCGCAGGTCGGCGGATGGCCGAGACGGTCGCAAGGCGGGGCGGTCTGGTGGTGCTGCCCCAGGACATCCCTCTCGATGTGATCGAGACCGTGGTGCAGTACGTGAAGTCGCGCCACCCGCTCTTCGAGACGCCCATCACCCTTGCGCCTACGGACACAGTGGGCGAGGCGCTCTCGCTGGTGCACAAGCGTGCGCACGGTGCCGTGGTGGTGGTGGATGAGGGGAGGCCCGTCGGGATCTTCACGGAGCACGATGCGGCAGGTTTCGACCGTTTCACCCAGCTGAAGAACGTGATGAACCCCGACATCGTGTCGGTTCCGGACGGGGTGGACATCGTCAGCATCCATGACCGACTGGTCGACGAGCGTCTCAGCTTCGCCCCCGTGGTCGATGCATCGGGCCTGTTGGTCGGTTGCGTGACCCGCAAGGGAGCTCTCCGCAGCACGATCTACAGACCGGCGCTCGGCCGCGACGGCAGGCTGCTCGTGGCCGTGGCGGTCGGCATCAACGGTGACCCCGCCGGGCGTGCCCGTGCACTGCGGTCCATGGGGGTCGACGTGCTCGTCGTGGACACGGCGCACGGACATCAGGACCGGATGCTGCGTGCGATCGCGGCTGTCCGCGCGGCCGCACCCGACACTCCGGTGGTTGCGGGCAACGTCGTCACCCCGGAGGGGACCCGCGACCTCATCGGTGAGGGCGCCGACGTGGTGAAGGTCGGCGTGGGTCCGGGCGCCATGTGCACCACCCGGATGATGACGGGCGTCGGGCGCCCGCAGTTCTCGGCGGTGCTCGAGTGTGCCGACGCTGCCCGCTCGCTCGGCAGGCATGTCTGGGCCGACGGAGGGGTTCGCTACCCGCGCGACGTCGCGCTCGCTCTTGCCGCAGGCGCATCGAGCGTGATGCTCGGGTCGTGGCTTGCAGGCACCCACGAGTCCGCTGCCGACACACTCCGCGACACCGAGGGTCGTCTCTACAAGGAGAGCTTCGGCATGGCCTCGAACCGCGCCGTGCGGAACCGCACCCGCACCGAGACGGCCTTCGAACGTGCGAAGAAGGAACTTTTCGAGGAGGGCATCAGTTCCTCGCGCATGTACCTCGACCCTGTGCGGCCGGGAGTCGAGGACATCATCGACCAGATCGTCGCGGGTCTGCGTTCGGCCTGCACCTACGCAGGCGCCGCCGACCTCGAGCAGTTCCGCGAGCGTGCCGTTGTGGGCGTGCAGAGCTCGGCGGGCTACGACGAGGGCCGACCGCTCGGCACCAGCTGGTGACCCTGAACGTCATTGCGATCGACGGCCCTGCGGGGGCCGGGAAGTCCACTGTCGCACGTGCGGTGGCGGTGGCGACGGGCCTGCCCTTCCTGGACACCGGTGCCATGTACCGGTGCGTTGCACTCAGGGTCCTGCGCCAGGGGACAGAAGTGTCCGATGCCGACGCTGTGGCGGCTCTTGCGCGTGCGGCGCAGATCGACGTGGACGGGTCCACCGTCACACTCGATGGAGAGGACGTGACGTCCGCGGTCCGCACCCCCGAGGTCAACGCCCTTGTCGGGCCCGTGGCGACCGTCTCGGCCGTGCGCGAGATCATGCGCACGGCGCAACGCGACTGGGCACAACGCAGGGGCGGAGGGGTGGTCGAGGGTCGTGACATCGGCACCGTGGTGTTTCCCGATGCGGTGCTGAAGATCTACCTCACCGCATCGGAGGAGGAACGTGCGGCGCGCAGGTCGCGGGAGTCCGGTCACGACCGTGCCGAGGTTGCCCGCGCGATCGCCGAGCGCGACCGGATCGACTCCACGCGCAGCGACAGTCCGTTGCGGCCTGCGGAGGGATCCGTCACCGTCGACTCGACCGGACGCAGCGTCGATGACGTGGTGGCCGAGATAGTCGGGCTGTTCACGGCGGCAACGGGTGGCACCCGTGGCTGAGGTTGACTCCCGCCTCGCAGGCTCCTCGCGTGCCAGCCGTGCGTTCTATGCGGCGGTTCGTGCCCTCGTGGTGTTCCTGTGCCTCCTCGTCACGCGGGTGCGCGTGGTCGGCCGCGACCGTGTGCCCGCCTCCGGTGCGTTCGTTCTCGCCCCGATCCATCGTTCCAACATCGACACGCCGCTCGCGGCCGCTGTGACACGACGCCGCATGAGGTTCATGGGCAAGGACTCGCTGTGGCGGGTGCGACCGGTGGGATGGGTGCTGTCGGCCCTCGGCGGATTCCCGGTGTCGCGTGGAACCGCCGACCGCGAGGCCCTCCGCCGCTGTGTGGCTGTGCTGGAGGCGGGGGAGCCTCTCGTGCTGTTCCCCGAGGGCACGCGGCAGAGCGGGCCCACAGTCCATCCGCTCTTCGACGGAGCGGCATACGTCGCAGTCAAGGCAGGAGTCCCGGTGATCCCCGTGGGAATCGGCGGGAGCGAACGGGTGATGCCGAAGGGCTCGCGGATGATCCGGCCGGTGAAGTGTGTGATGGTGGTGGGTGAGCCCATCCGTGCCCAGGTCGACGCCGAGGGCCGCGTGCCCCGCTCCGCCGTCAAGGAAGTGACCGAGCGTCTGTCGCGCGAGCTGCAGGTTCTCTTCGACGAGGCGGAGCGACAGGCGCGTCGCTGACCGGAGAATCAGCCCGGTCTCCGACGGGTCAGGACCCGAGGAACCCGCTCATGAGACCCAGGAGCAGCGGCGGGTCCTCGACCCCGCAGAGTTCCCGCGCGCTGTGCATGGACAGCTGTGGCACCCCCACGTCGATGCACTCGATGCCGAGACGTGTTGCCGTGATGGGCCCGATGGTCGATCCACACGGCATGTTGTTGCGGGAGACGAAGACCTGGAGCGGGACCTCCCCGCGGGCCGCCACGGAGCGGATGTGTGCGGTGCCCCGCGCGGTGGTGGCGTACCGCATGTTGCCGTTCAGCTTGAGGGCGGGCCCGTTGTTCACGATCGGTGCGTGCCTCGGCTCGTGGCGCTCCTGGTAGTTCGGATGAAGTGCGTGCGCATTGTCCGCTGACAGGCAGAACGCGCCGTGCAGCATGCCGATCCGTTCGGTGGGCGTGAGACCGAGCCGCCCGAACAACAGGTCGAGAACCATCGAGAGCATCGGGCCCGACGCGCCCGTCGCACTGTCGGAACCGACCTCCTCGTGGTCGTTCAGCACCACCACGGACGTGGTCTCCGTGTCCGAGCCGGCGAGAGCGGACACGGTGGCCCAGCACGAGACCTGGTTGTCGAGCCGGCCGCTCGCGAGCAACGACGAGTCAGAGCCCAGGGTGGAGGCACCCTGGTTGTCGAACAGGTGGGCGTCGAACGCCGTGATGCCGCGCACGCCGGTCCTGTCCCCGAGCCAGTCGAGGAAACTGCCCGTGCGGGTGCCCCATACCGGCATCAGGTGTGTCTGGCGGTCGAGCTGCACGCCGCGCTCGTTCACGTCGCGGTCAAGGTGGATGGCCAGTTGCGGCACCCGTGCGATCGGTTCGGCGAAAGAGAACAGTTGGTGGCGGCCGTCGGGGTCGATGACGCGACCCGCGAGCCCGAGGTCGCGGTCGAGCCAGGAGTTCAGCAGCACGCCGCCGTAGACCTCGACGCCGAGCTGGTTCCAACCGGCGGTCGCGATGTCGGGGCGCGGGTGGACGCGCAGGTTCGGACTGTCCGTGTGCGCACCGATGATGCGCAGCGGCGCGGTGCGCCCGCCGAGTGACCATGCGACGATCGCACCGTCACGCACGAGATAGCCCCGCTCGGGCACCTCTGCTCCCGGCGCGAACTCGGTGAACCCGGCGGCCGAGAGCTGCGCGGCAGCCCGTGCAACGGTGTGGAAAGGCGTCGGACACGCATCGAGCCACTGCGACAGTGACCTGATGCCGGCGGCAGTGGACTCAGCCATGGAACAACCCCACGGGGAGTCCCGAGCCGCGCAGGTGGGACGTCTCGTTGACCGTCAGGATGCTGCGGTGGCCCCTGCTCGAGGCCGCAATGCGGTGGATGGAGGTGTAGTTCGGGTAGAAGAACTGGTTTCCCTCGATGCCGAGCACATGGGCCAGGTACTCGTTGATGACACCGCCGTGGCACGTGACAACGACCTTCCGGCCGGGGTTGTCGGCGATGACCGACTCCAGCGAGCCGATCACGCGGTCGTGGAACTCGGTCATGTCCTCGTCGGAGTTCCAGCCACCGTCCACCATCTCCCTCCAGCGCGGGTCGTTCGCGGCCTTCAGTTCCTCCACCGGGATGTACTCGTTCGAGTGCTGGTCGAACTCGGCCACTCCCGGCACCAGGGACACCGGCAGTGCCGTGTGCGCTGCGAGAGGCTCGGCAGTCTGCACCGCGCGCCGCAGGGGACTCGAGTAGATCGCGTCGATCGTCTCCTCGGACATGTAGGCGGCGAATCGGGCGGCCTGGGCGTGGCCAGCCTCGGAGAGCTCCGGGTCGGCCGGCCCGGAGGTGTTCTCCCTCCGCACCGGGAGGGCATGTCTCACGAGGATCAGTTCCACGATGATTAGATAACCATGTGGAGAGCCCCCCGAACCGCATCGACGCCGATGTGACCGGCCCGGCGGACGCGCCGCAGGTCGTCCTGATCCACGGATCACTCGACAGATCGGCGGGGATGGCACGTCTGGCGAGGGAACTCTCGGCGCACTGGAGGGTGCTGCGCTACGACCGGCGGGGCTACGGGCGGTCCAGGCCGCATGACGGCCCCTTCGACGTGGCGTCACAGGTGGACGACCTGTTGACGTTGCTGGACGGCGAGCCCGCGGTGCTGGTGGGGCACAGTTTCGGGGGCCATGTCGCACTCGCGGCCGCGGCCCGTGTGCCGGGGCTGGTCACAGGGGTGTCGGTGTACGAGACCCCGCTGAGCTGGATGGACTGGTGGCCCTCGGGAACGGCCGGCGGGATGGCCGCCATGTCGAGCGATGCCGATGCGGCGGAGAACTTCATGCGCAGACTGATCGGCAACGATGGTTGGGAGGCACTTCCCGAGAGGACGAGACAGGAACGGCGGTCGGAGGGCGTCGCGCTCAGGGCCGAACTGCTCTCGATCCGTGGTGGCGCCCCGTGGGACGCTGACTCAGTCGCGTGCCGCGTGGTGTGCGGTCATGGATCCGAGGGCTCGCCCCACCACGCACGGGGCATGAGCTGGCTCGCCGCACGTCTGCGCCGTGGTAGCGCCGCGGTCATCCAAGGGGCAGGCCACGGCGCGCCGAACTCGCATCCCGGTCCGTTCGCCAGGGCGATGGTGGATGTTCACCGCGATCGGCCCGCGGACGGGGCCGCACTGGCCTGAACCGGCGGTCAGGGGAGCGAGGGAACCTCGACATCCTGGCCGAAGAAGGTGCACGTGGTGGCGGTCTGTCCCGCGGCTGCCTGGACCTTCTCCGCACAGTCGACGATGTTGGCGCGCTGCGAATACGACGCGAACCCCAGGCCCAGGAAAAGGACCATGGTGACAACCCGCATCACGAGATTCTTCACCAGCATGAGCATCACAAGAGCCAGCACCACGGATCCGGCCGACAGGCCCGATGCCAGGTTCTTTGCTGTGTCGAGGTCGAGCGTGGCCGAGATCATGCGCATGCGGGCAATCTAGGTGCCCGCACGCCCGTAGCCTTGACACCATGTCGGCTGACTTCACCGTTGCGGTGCTGATCGGGGGCGATTCCTCGCGCATGGGCTGTGACAAGGCCACGTACCCCGTCGACGGCATCGCAATGGCGGACAGGGTCGCGGAGGCAGGCAAGTCGGCCGGTGCAGGCGAGGTGCTGATGATCGGCGGTTCGCAGGCGCGGGCCAGGTCGCTGTCGGGCACCTGGAAGAAGGATGCGTTCCCCGGGGAGGGCCCGCTCGGCGGGGTCATCACCGCTCTCAAGGCATCCTCGCACGACTCCGTGGTCGTGCTGTCGTGCGACATGCCGTTCATCACACCGGCTGTGATCCGCAGCCTCGTCGACGGACTCGGCGATGCGCAGGCAACCGTGGGTCGCACGGACAGGCTGAACTGGTTGTGTGCGGCGTGGTCGCGCGAGGAATGCCTCGCATCGCTGCAGGGGGTGTGGAAGCGCAACGAGCGGGCTGTCCACCGTGCTGCGGTGCTGCTCGATGTTCTTGAGGTGCCCGTGCCCGCCGTGGCCGTGCGCAACATCAACACGCCCGCAGATCTCGAGCAGCCGGTCGAGGACCAGTAGGGCCGACGTTGCGGAGGGGGTCAGGAGGCGGTCCCGCGGCATCGGCGGTGCCGCACGAGTGGGTGGAGGATGAGTCCTCTCTCTCGCGCCTCGTGGCCGACGCACGCAACGAACCGCTGTACTACGTCGACACCGAGTTCCACCGTGAGAAGACGTACTTCCCGCAGCTTGCCCTTCTGCAGGTCTCGTTCGCCGGACGGATCCATCTCGTGGATCCGATGGCCGCGGATGCACGGCTCCTCGAGCCGTTGTTCACCGGGCCGGGAACGGCGGTCCTGCACGCGGCCCAGCAGGATCTCGATGTCCTGACACAGTCGATCGGTTGTGTCCCGGCGCGGATCTTCGACACGCAGATTGCCGCGGGGTTCGACGGTTTCTCGAGTCCGTCGCTCGCAACCCTCGTCTCGTCGCTGCTCGGGGGCAGCGTGCCGAAGGGCGACAGGCTCACCGACTGGGTGAAGCGACCGCTCACGGCCGATCAGCGCAACTATGCCGCAGCCGACGTTCTCCACCTTCCGGATCTGCATTCGCTCCTCGTGAAGCGGCTCACCGACCGCGGTCGCCTCGCGTGGGCCGAGGAGGCATGCGAGGAGCTCCGCTCACGGCCGGTGGGACCGACGGACCCCGATGACGCGTGGTTGAGGGTGAAGGACGTACGGACGCTCAAGGGACGCGCACGCTGGGTCGCTCGCGAGGTGTGCCGGTGGCGGGAGGAGCGGGCCATGGAACGTGACATTCCGCCGCGTCACATCCTCTCCGACATCGCCGTTCTCGGAATCGCCCAGCGTGCCCCGCGTTCCGTCGACGAACTCGCAGGCTGCCGCGGTCTCGACAGGCGCCAGGCCGAGGGGCGAGCTGGTTCCGCGATCCTGGATGCCGTCGACCGCGGCGTCGAGGAGTCCCGCAAGGGTGAGTTGCCCTTTCCCTCCAGCGACTCCGACGACCTCGACCGCAACCTCAGGCATGCCGTGACGCTCGTGGGAGTGTGGGTCGCCGAGTTGGCGCGGCAGAGCGATCTCGACCCGGCCCTGCTCGGCACCAGGCGTGACATCATCGAGTTGCTCGCCGGCAATCCCTCGGCCCGTCTCTCCCGGGGATGGCGTTCGGACATTCTCGGCCGGGACATCGAGATGCTCGTGGAGGGCAGGACGGCCCTCACATTCCACAGGGACGGTGCCGAAATGGGGCTGCGCCTCGTGCCCGTGGAGGACCAGCCGCGAGGCAAATGACTCCCGAGTGTCTCGCGCCGGGGCTAGCATGGCGGGGTTGTCGTGAACGGACCCGACGGTCCCGGATTGGAGCCCGACAGTGAAAAAGGGTCGCCACCGCCGCTTCGAGGAAGCGCGGAAACTGAAGCAGGCCGGTCCCTCCGCGTCCGATCTCGGCCTCACTGACTCGAACCGCGACGCCCGTTCGGAGGATGACGAGTACGCGGAAATCGCTGAGCGTTACGGTGTTCGCTTCGACGACGACGAGGACGAAGACTCCGAAGAACACGACTGAGGCAGCGCAACATGACCAATGCGCTGCGGAACGTGGCCCTTGTCGCCCACGTGGACCACGGAAAGACCACGCTTGTCGATGCTCTCCTGCGATCCACGGGGACCTTCGCGTCCCACCAGGCGGTTGTCGACCGGGTGATGGACTCGAACGACCAGGAACGCGAACGGGGCATCACCATCTTCGCGAAGGCCGCGCGTGTCCAGTGGCGCGATGTCCTCCTGAACCTCGTCGACACACCGGGTCACGCCGATTTCGGCGGGGAAGTTGAGAGGGCGCTCGCGCTGGTGGACGGGATCGTCCTGCTGGTTGATGCCGCCGAGGGTCCTCTTCCGCAGACCAGGTACGTGCTGTCGAAGGCGCTCGGCAGGGGTCTTCCTGTCGTGCTCGTGATCAACAAGGTCGACCGCAAGGACGCCCGCCCGGAGGAGGTCCTCGGGGAGGTCGAGCAGTTGTTCCTCGACCTCGCGGTGACGGATGAGCAGCTTGCGTTCCCCGTTGTGTCCGCTGTAGCCCGTGAGGGAAGGTCCATGCGTGGTGTCGGCATGCCCGCCGATTCCGACGATCTCTCCGCCCTGCTCGACACCATTCTCGAGACCGTTCCCGAACCGTCGATGGACTCCTCGGCCCCGCTCGCCGCACTCGTGACGAACCTCGACGCATCGGACTACGTCGGTCGGCTCGCGATTGGCCGCGTCCATGCAGGCGTCATGCGCAAGGGAGACTCCGTCGTCCTGTGGGGCAAGGGTGAGGAACGAACGTCGCGTCGCATCACCCAGTTGAGCGTGTTCGACGGGATCGGACGCACGGAGGTCGACGAGGTCAGGGCGGGGGACCTGTTCGTCGTCGCCGGGATCCAGGAGGTCGAGGTGGGTGACACCATCTCCTCACCAGAGGTGTCCACGGCGCTCCCGAGGCTCGAGGTGGACGAGCCGGTCATCCGCATGAGCTTCGGCGTGAACAACTCCCCGTACGCGGGCCGTGAGGGCAAGTTCGTCACCAGCCGCCACATCCGCGAGCGCCTGCAGAAGGAGATCCTCGGAAACGTGTCGATCCGCATCGCCGACACAGACTCGGCCGATGTCATGAGCGTCGCGGGCAGGGGCGAGCTCCAGCTCGCGGTGTTGATCGAGGGCATGAGGCGCGAGGGTTTCGAGCTCCAGGTGAGCAGGCCCGAGGTGATCACCCGGGACATCAACGGCAAGAAGCATGAGCCCCTCGAGGCGGGCACGTGCGACGTTCCCGATGAGCATGTGGGCACGGTCACGCAGGCACTCGCACCGCGGAAGGGTCGTGTGGTCGATCTCCGCCCCGGCGACCCCGGGCGGACCATCGTGTCCTTCGAGGCGCCGTCGCGTGGCCTCATCGGTTTCCGCAGCCTTCTCCTCACCTCGACGCGGGGGACAGCGCTGCTCCACCAGCACCATGCCGGCTGGACACCGTGGGCGGGTGAACTTCCGCACCGTCAGGGCGGGGCGATGATCGCCGACCGCATCGGCACCACCACGGCCTACGCGCTGGACAATCTCCAGTTGCGCGGCACTCTGTTCATCGCGCCGGGCGAGGACGTCTACGAGGG
>JBMUAQ010000040.1:0-15635 GCA_049454855.1 Ilumatobacteraceae bacterium | reverse complement strand
GTGCGTGTGCCCGTGCTCGCGGCCGGCGAGACCGACTGCGCCGTCTTCGGGGCCGTCGTTGTGGTGATGACCATGGTTGTGGTGGTCGACGTGGTGGTGGCCGGGGGCACCGTTGTCGGACCTGCCGTCGTGGGCGGGACAGTGGTCGGGGCGACGGTGCTGGGTGCAGTGGTGGTGGGCGCGGTTGTGGTGGTGGTGGTGTAGATCGCGGACAGGCCGACCACCGGTGTCGCGGCATTGCGGGTTGCCGTGTCACCCGTGCCCAGCTGACCGAACGAGTTGTCGCCCCAGCACGACACTGCTCCCGTCTGCAGCACGGCGCACGAATGTGCCCCACCGGTCGCGGCGTCGACCGCCGTGCCGGTGACGCCGCTCACCTGCTGGGGCGAGTGCGCATCGACCACCGAGGCATCCCCTACCTGGCCCGAGTTGTTCCGGCCCCAGCACCGCACGGTGCCCGCGGATGTCACCGCACACGCATGCTTTCCGCCCGCCGCCACAACCATCGCATTGCCGGTGCCGGCCACCGCGGTGGGTTCGGAGGAACTCGACGGGCTGGTGGACCCGCGGCCCAGTTGACCGAACGAGTTGTCGCCCCAGCACCACACCGACGAGTTGCCGAGGTGAGCGCAGGAGAACTCGTCACCCGCGACAACGCGTGACGCGACGTCACCGAGCGCATCTGTTCGTTGCGGGGACGTCTGGTCAACCGTGGAGTTCGCTGTGCTGCCCAGTTGCAGCCGGCCACCCTCTCCCCAGCACCACACCTCCCCCGCCGCAGACGCCGCGCACGTGTGCTCGAACCCACCGGAGAGCGACACCGCATCGAACGTGCCCGGCACGGCGGGCGCTGCGGTGGGTGCCACGCCTCCGCCGCCGGTGTAGGTGGTGCCGAGGCCGAGCTGGCCCTTGTTGTTGCGACCCCAGCAGATGAGCTGCGCCGTTGTGCGTGCGCACGAGGTGTTTCCGGATGCGCTGATCCACGTGGCGGTGGAACCAAGCGTGACCTGCACGGGGTCGACGCTCGTACCTCCTGCATTCCCGAGCTGCGCGTACGTGTTATCGCCCCAGCACCACACCGTCGCGTCGCTCATGCGGGCGCACGTGTGGTTGCGCCCTGCCGCCAACTGCACCGGAGTGCGGCCCCCGAAGCCGGACGTCGCAACGGGAGAGCTGCTCGATGCATCGGGGAACGCGGAGTCGCCGAGCTGGCCGAACTGGTTGTCGCCCCAGCACATCACACGGTTGTCAGCGGCGATCACGCACGTGTGACCCACACCTGCCACGATCTGCCCGGCCGCCCCCGGCGTGGCCGCGCGAACACCCGAGCCGTCACGCGCGGGCGCGACAACCACGCCCACGGCGCACACGGCCAGCAGCCCCAGTGCGAACGCTCTCCCCCGGCCCACCGGGGGAAATGTACCTATCCTTCGGCGGACTCGCGCTCGATCTCGGCGCGCACCTCGTCCATGTCCAGCCCACGGGCCTTCTCGATGAGGTCCTCGAGTGCGTGGCCGGGCAGTGCGCCGGCGTTGTTGTACAGCAGGATGCCGTCGCGGAACATCATGATGGTGGGGATGGAGCGGATGCCGCACTGCGCGGCCAGCATCTGCTCGGCCTCGGTGTCCACCTTGCCGAACGTGATGTCGGCATGCGTCTCGCTGGATGTCTCGTAGACGGGCGCGAACATCTTGCACGGCCCGCACCAGTCGGCCCAGAAGTCCACCAGGGTGATGCCCTCGCGGGTGATGGCCTGCTCGAAGGTGTCTGCGGTGAGTGTCACTGTTGCCATCGGGGTGTCCGTTCTCTAGTCGGTGGCGATGACGGTACCGAGGGCGTCGGCCGCCTCCTGCACCGATCCCAGGTTCTTCACGTCTGCGAAGCCGGCTTGCTGCATCATCTCGAGCGCCATGCCGGAGCGGTTGCCCGAGCGGCAGTACAGGAGGTAGCTCGCGCCCTTGTCGAGGCCCGCGAGTGCGGCGGCGAAGTCACCGCCGTTCAGGTCGAGGTTGCGCGCGCCGGGCAGGTGGCCCGTGGCGAACTCCTCGGGCGTGCGCACGTCGATGATGACCTGCTGCCCCTGTGCCTGTTGCTGCCCCTGTGCCACTGCGGTCTCCTCGCTGGTCTGCTGTCCCCCGCACGCGGATGCACCGGCGACGAGCGCCAGTGCGGTCGCTGCTGCGGCCAGCATCTTCCGGGTGTTCTGCATACCCCCCAGGGTATCAGATGGCCGAGCTCCGGGCAACGTGGCGCGGACCCTCCGGCCGGGTGCCTACTTGGTGACCTTCACGGAGATGATGGTGGAGAACGCCTTGTACCTGCCCGACCTGGCCACCGACACCCGCACCCTGCAGGTGCCTGCCTTCGTCGGCGCAACAAGGCGGCCGGTGCTGATGCGGCACTTCCCCGAGGTCACCCTGTAGGTGCGCTTGCCCTTCGACACCGTCTTCACCACGCGGGTCAACAGAGTGCGGCTGCGCACCTTCACCGACTTCACCGACTGTGTGAAACCGGCAACGGCAGTGACCCGCAGCGACGAGCCGCTGACCGCACCCGAGGCGTTCTTCACCGAGATGAGGAACGTGTAGTTGGTTCCCGCGGTGACACCCGCAAAAGTGCAGGACGTCTCGGTGGTGGTGCACGTGGCACCGCTGGGGCTGATGGTCACCACGTAGGTCACCGTGCCGGCCTGGGCGGTGGCAGGCCAGGAAACAGTGATCGAACTGGACGATGTCGTGGTGGTGGACGCTGACGTCGGTGCCACGGGATCCGGCACCGTGGTCGTGGTGGTGGGCGCCGCGGTGGTGGTGGGGACTTCCGTGGTGGGTGTGACAGTTCCCGTGGGGCCGGCGATGAGCGACTTCGCGGCGGCGGTTCCCGGGCCGATGCCGTTGACGGCCTTCACCGACACCGAGTACGAGACTCCGTCGGTGAGACCCGTGAGCGTGCACGAGAATGTGGAGGCGTTCGTGGTGCAGCCGGTGGATGCGGGCGTGGTGGACACCTGGTAGCCGGTGATGTCGGATCCGTTGGCGCTCGGCACCTCGTCCCACGACACCGTGCTCTGCCCCGATGCCTGCGTGACCGCCACGTTCGTCGGCGCGCACGGCGCGGATGGTGCGGCCAGCGACAGCAACCTGTTCGGGGTCTGGACGACCCCGGTACGCACGTATGACACGAGGCCGCACGAGGCGTTCTTCTTCAGCCAGGTCCACGCGTTCTCGTCGTTCGAAGTGGAGGCACTCTCGCCCTGCAGCCACATGGCAACCGCACCCGTCACGTGGGGGGCGGCCATCGACGTGCCGAGGGCCTCCTTGTAAGTCAGAAAACTTGGATCGTTCTTCGGCCAGGTGGAAACGATCTGCCGGCCTGCGTATGCAGTAACACCATCGGCTTCCAACTGGCCTCCTGGAGCGTATATATCCACGCAGGACCCGTAGTTGCTGAAGCGTGATTCCGTGAGATCGTGGCCGACGGCACCGACCGAGATGGTTCCCGGAGTTCCCGCAGGAATCTTCCCGCAGGCTGACGTGGCACTGTTGCCGGCGGCGGCCACGACCACGACACCCTCCAGAAGAAGGTCAGAAATCACTGCTTCGAGAGGATCGAGCACGGGGTCGTAGTCAAGACCGATGCTCATGTTCAGCACGGCCTTTTCGTCTGTGCCATGGTCTTCTTTGATCCACAAGAGAGCCTGATACAGCATGGTTGCGGTGCCGTTGCCGCAGGAGTCGAGGGCGCGGACGGGGATGAGGTTCACGTTCTTGGCGACACCAGTGAGTGCGCCTGCGATGATGCCCGCAACATGGGTGCCGTGACCGTCGTTGTCGACGGTGCCCTTGTCGGATGTCACCACGGAGGCCGGCCTGTCGTAGGTAGCGGGGTCGAACTGCTGGTTCGCGCTGTCGTACGGGCACGCCGGGATCGACGTGGAGTTCTTGTAGCTGTTCAGCGGGGTGTTGTATGCCCTGTAGCTCCACCCGGCCGCGGACACACGGCTGCCGAACTCGGGGTGGTCGGCCTGGATCCCTGTGTCGAGCACATACACGTTCACGCCGCTGCCGTCATTCGTGTAGGTGAACGAGTCGTCCTGTGCTCCCGCACGTGAGTCGAGAATGTCGAGCCCCCACGGAACGGCGCTGTTGGGTCCGGTAAACCCAGCCGGCCCCGTGGTCTGCACCGCATCGAGTGACACCAGGATGTCGTCGAGGCTGCGGACCACCGGCTGTGCCCCGGCGGCGGGCAGCACCAGCAGCGATGCAACCAACGTTGCGCCGGCCAGCAGGAGACGGCGCATCACACCCGCACGCCCTGCATGCGGGCGGCCTCCACCGTGTTCTCCATCAGGCACGCAACGGTGAGCAGACCCGTGCCGCCCGGCATCGGCGTGACGCCGCCCGCCACCCCCTGCACGGCATCGAAGTCGACGTCGCCCACGATCCCACCGTCAGTGCGCGAGATGCCCACATCGATGAGCGTGGCACCAGGCTTTGTGTGCTGTACCGAGATGCTGCGCGCCATGCCTGTGGCCGACACGATGATGTCGGCCTCGCGGCACACGGCCACCATGTCGTCGGTGCGGGAGTGCGCCAGCGTCACCGTGGCATCCACACCCTTGCGGGCGAGCAGCAACGTCATCGGCAGGCCCACCAGCGTGGAACGACCGATCACCACCGCCCGTCTGCCCGCGGTTGCGATGCCGTAATGCCCGAGCAGCCGCATCACCCCGAGAGGTGTGCAGCCCACGTGGCCCGGCACCCCGCGCACGAGACGGCCGAGCGAGGCCTCGGTGAGACCGTCGACGTCCTTGTCGGCAGGAATCAGTGCGAGAACGGGCTCGGGGTCGAGGCCGTCGGGCAGGGGCATCTGCACGAGGATCCCGTGCACGCCGGGGTCGGCCGCGAGGCGCGCCACGGCGGCCTCCACCTCGGCCTGGGTGGCCGACACAGGCAGTTCCACCCCCACCGAACGGATGCCGATCTGCTCCGCTGTGCGGTGCTTGCTGGCCACGTAGCGCCGGCTCGGGCCGTCGTCGCCCACGAGCACCGTGGCGAGGCAGATGTCGGGGCGTCCGGCCGCCGAGATGCGCGCAGCGAGCCCCTCGAGAATGTGGTCGCGCACGGGGGCACCGTCCAGACGCACTGTGGTGATCCTCGAGCCGCTCACGACCCAATCGTACGGTCGGCCCCCTCGGTGGGGTCCGCAGGAGCCTGTATTCACAACGGATTCTTAATCCCGACAAACTTTGTCGGGAATCGCCGATTCGCCCCTATGCTGACCGCTTCAGCGCCCCTGACGGGGAGACACACAGAGGAAAGTAGAGCGAACCATGGCCATCCGACTGGGCGACGAAGCCCCGAACTTCACCGCCGACACCACCCAGGGCACCATCAACTTCCACGAGTGGCTGGGCGACTCGTGGGGCGTGCTGTTCAGCCACCCGAAGGACTTCACCCCGGTGTGCACCACCGAGCTGGGCTACGTGGCACGCATCAAGCCCGAGTTCGAGAAGCGCAACGTGAAGGTGATCGGCCTGTCGGTCGACCCCGTCGACTCGCACGTGAAGTGGGAGGCCGACATCGCCGAGACGCAGGGAACGCCCGTGAACTTCCCGATGATCGGCGACCCCGACCGGAAGGTGTCCGACCTCTACGACATGATCCACCCGAACGCCAGCGACACCATGACGGTGCGCTCGGTGTACGTGGTCGGGCCCGACAAGAAGATCAAGCTCACCATCACCTACCCGGCCTCGACGGGCCGCAACTTCGAGGAGATCCTGCGCGTCATCGACTCGCTGCAGCTCACCGCGAAGTACAAGGTGGCCACCCCGGCCAACTGGACCGACGGTCAGGACGTCATCATCGGCGCCGCGGTGTCCGACGAGGAGGCCAAGCAGCTGTTTCCGCAGGGCTGGAAGACGGTCAAGCCGTACCTGAGGGTCCTCCCGCAGCCGAACAAGTGACGCCTGCCTGCCGTCGGTGCGCCGTGTGAGCGCATGCCGACGGCAGACTTGAACCCATGAGCTCCCCCACTCTCACCACGGCGGCAGAGACGCGCGCCGCCACGAAGATCTACGGCCACGGCGACGGTGCGGTGTACGCACTGAACGACGTGAATGTGTCGTTCAACGACGGTGAGTTCACCGCCATCATGGGCCCGAGCGGCTCGGGCAAGTCCACCCTCATGCACTGCATCGCGGGCCTCGACGACCTCACCTCGGGCTCGGCGTTCATCGACGGGGTCGACCTCTCCGGCCTGAACGACCGCGAGCTCACCCGCCTGCGCCGCGAGAAGATCGGCTTCATCTTCCAGTCGTTCAACCTGGTTCCCACGCTCACCGCCGACGAGAACATCAGGCTGCCCCTGCTGCTCGGCAACGAGACCGGGGACCGCGAGTGGATCCAGAAGGTGATCGACACGGTGCGCCTGAACGACCGTCTCACGCACCGGCCGAGCGAGCTCTCCGGCGGCCAGCAGCAGCGCGTCGCGGTGGCACGTGCGCTCGCGTCGAGGCCGCGCATCATCTTCGCCGACGAGCCCACGGGCAACCTCGACTCCACCACGGGCACCGAGATCCTCACGTTCATGCGCAGGGCGGTGGACGACCTCGGCCAGACCATCGTGATGGTCACCCACGACCCCGTGGCAGCCAGCTACGCCGACCGCATCGTGTTCCTCGCCGACGGCAGGATCGTGCACGAGATGCGCCAGCCGACCCCGGAGAAGGTCCTCGACCTGATGAAGACCCTGGGGCACTGACACCGTGTTCCGCATCGCCCTGAAGGGCATTCTCGGCCGCAAGGCACGGCTCGTGCTCACGTCGCTCGCCGTCATCCTCGGCACCGCGTTCCTCGCCGGCACGTCCGTGTTCTCCGCCACGCTGAACCGCACGTTCGACAACCTCTTCCAGGACGTCTTCCGCAACATCGACGGCTACGTGCGTTCCACCGAGGTGGTGGAGGGCGAGTTCGGCATCCAGGAGCGCACCCGCATCCCGGCCTCCTACGTGGAGAAGGTGCGTGCGGTGCCCGGCGTCGCCGACGTGTCACCCGACATCCAGGCGTTCGCGCGCATCATCGGCAAGGACGGCAAGCCCCTCGGCTCCGAGGGCAACGGCCCGCCCACCTTCGGTTCCGTGGGCGTGGAGTTCAAGGGCGCACTGTGGACCGTTGCGGACGGCCGATTCCCGAACGGTGCCACCGAGGTGGCGCTCGACGAGGCCTCCGCCGAGAAGGGCGGCTACGTGGTGGGCGACACCGTGAAGGTGGCCGCCCAGCAGGGCACGCGCTCGTTCACGCTGGTGGGCATCGCCTCCTACGGTGACGTGCGCTCGCCGGGCGGCGCCACATTCGCGCTGTTCGACGTGGACACCGCGGCGGAGTTCCTCGGCAAGCCCGGGTTCATCGACGCGATCCTGGTGGTGGGTGACGGCTCCCGCAGCGACGAGGCGCTCGCGAAGGACATCGACGCCATATTCGACCCGTCGGCGAAGGTGGAGACCCTCACCGGCGAGCAGATCACGAAGGAGACCCAGGACGACATCGGCCAGGCCCTGTCGTTCTTCGGCATCATCCTCACCACGTTCAGTGCCATCGCCCTGGGTGTGGGATCGTTCGTCATCTACAACGTGTTCTCCATCAGCGCGGCCCAGCGCCAGCGCGAGAACGCACTGCTGCGCGCCATCGGTGCGAGCCGCCGCCAGATCTCCTCGGTGATGCTCACGGAGTCGCTCGTGGTGGGCATGGTGGGTTCCCTGCTGGGCGTTCTCGGCGGCATCGGGCTCTCGTCGGGTCTCACCGCACTGCTGAAGGCCCTCGACATCGACATCCCCAGTTCGGGTCTCGTGGTGCAGGGTTCGATGGTGCTGAACACCGTCATCGTGGGCACCGTGGTCACCCTGGTGTCGGCGTTCCTGCCCGCGTTGCGTGCCGGCAGGGTGCCTCCGCTGGCTGCCATGCGGGCAACCGCCATCGAGTTCGTGGCCCTCGGCCGGCGCCGCACCGTGATCGGCCTGTCCACAGTGGCCGCCGGCATCGCGGTGATCGGCGCCGTGGTGGGCGGGGCGGGCAACTCGTGGCTGGGTCTCGGCATCCTGCTGGTGTTCGGCGGCACCATCATCCTCGGGCCCGTGCTGGCTCGCCCCGTGTCACGTGCACTCGGTGCACCGGCAGCCGCACTGCGCGGTGTGACGGGCCGCATGGCACGCGAGAACAGTGCCCGCAACCCCAAGCGCACCAGCCGCACGGCCAGCCCCGTGCTGATCGGTGTGGCGCTGGTGACCGCGGTCTCCGCACTCGCGGCCAGCATCAAGGGCCAGATCACCGACATCTTCACCGAGCAGTTCAAGGGCGACTACGCGATCAGCGTGCAGTCGGCCGGGTTCGGCGGGCTCAGCCCGTCACTGGCCGACGACATCGCGAAGGTGGAGGGCGTGCGCAGTGCCACCGGCATCGGTCTGATGCTGGTGAAGATCGACGGCAGGGGCCGCCAGCTCACCGTGATCAACCCCGCCACCATCGAGGGCAACTACGACATCGGTCTGGTCGGTGCCGAGTACTCCGACCTCGACGAAAACGGCATCTTCCTCGCACGTGACTGGTCGGAGCGCAACGAGGCACCAGTGGGCTCCACGCTGAAGGTGACCCTCGCCGACTCCTCGGAGCGCACGCTCACCGTGCGCGGCCTGTACGAGAACGACGACCTGGCGGGCAACCGCGTGGTCAGCCGCGAGCTGGCGACGAGTGCCAACGTGCAGTACTTCGACTTCGGCGTGTACGTGCGTCTCGCCGACGGTGCCGACCCCGCCACGGTGCGCCCCGCACTGCAGGCCGCAGTGGACGATGCCGGCCAGGGCAGGCTCCTGTCGAAACAGGAGTACATCGACGAGCAGGCCGGCCAGGTGAACCAGCTGCTCGGCCTCATCTACGGCCTGCTGCTGCTGTCGGTGGTCATCGCGGTGGTGGGCATCGTGATCACCCTGCTTCTGTCGGTGTTCGAGCGGCAGCGCGAGATCGGCCTGCTGCGGGCCGTGGGCATGACGAAGTCGCAGGTGCGCACGACTGTGCGCTGGGAGAGCGTGATCACATCGCTCCTGGGTTCGGTGACGGGCATCGTGCTCGGCATCGGGCTCGGCTGGGTGATCGTGTTCAGCCTGCGCGACCAGGGCCTCACCTCGTTCCAGCTCCCGGTGGGTTCCACCGTGTTCATCCTGCTGATGTCGTTCGCGGTGGGCATCATGGCCGCGGTGTACCCAGCCTGGCGTGCCACCAAGGTGGACATCCTCGACGCACTCGTCACCACATGAGCCGCCCGCGATGAGCCTGCAGCCCGGTTCCCTCGGCGAAGACGCGCTCGCGTTCCTGCGCGAGTACCACCTGGCCTCCCTCACCACGTTCCGCGCCGACGGCTCGCCGCACGTGGTGCCGGTGGGGTTCTCGTACGACGACACCACGCGCACCGTGCGCATCATCACGTTCGCCTCGTCGCAGAAGTACCGCAACGCCCTGCGCGGCGGTCGCGCGGCGGTGTCCCAGGTGGACGGCGGCCGCTGGCTCACGCTCGAGGGAACCGTGACCGGCACCGACGAACCTGGCAGGGTCGCACTCGCCGTCGCCGGTTACGCGGCGCGCTACCGCCAGCCCGGCGAGCGTGCGGACAGGGTGGCCGTGGAGATCGCGGTCGACCGCATCATGGGCCGCGCCTGACGGGGAACCGTCAGCTCGCGTCGCGGTGGCGCAGCACGTCGGAGACGAACCTGCTGGCGGCCGGGTGGGGGTCGGTGGCACGGGCCACGGGATCGGAGGAATCCAGCGTGGGCCATGTCTCCCCGACCGTCTGGCAGCCGGGGCACCAGTAGAGCAGCCGTGCCATCTCGCCGTGCTTGGTGAGGCGCACCACGTCACCGCAGCGCACGCAGCGCTGGCCGTTGCGCCCGTACACCGCGAGACCGCCCGGCACGTCAGGTGCGGTGATGCGCGCGGGTGAGGTGAGGTTCGAGCGCAACTGACCGGCTGCGGTGAGAACGAGGTCGAGACACGTGGACTCCGGCAGCGAACCCACCGGCGCCCACGGGTGCACTCCGCACGCCCACAGCACCTCGCAGCGGTACACGTTGCCCACCCCGCACATCACGCGCTGGTCGAGCATCGCCTCGGCCACGGTGGTGTCGGGACGGTCGTAGTGGAAGAGGCGCGCCGCGCACTCGTGCAGGTCGGCCTCGGGTGAGCAGAGGTCGGGCCCGCGGCGGCCGGCGCGCGGGTGGCGGTTTCGGTCGGGCACGCGCCACGTCTCCACCACGGGCGCGTTGAAGCACACGGCAATCCACTCGCCGGTGGAGATGACCACACGGGCCTGGTGCCGGCGCTTGCGCCACTTCTCTCCCGGCCGGTAGAGGTGCCAGGAACCGGTCATGCGCATGTGGGTGTGCAGCACGATGCCGTCGTCGAAGGTGATCTCGAGGTTCTTGCCGTGACTCTCCACGGACTCCACTGCGCTGCCGAGACCCGGCCCGGGGCCGACCAGGCGCGGCGCCTGGAACCCGGTGATCACACGGCCCACGAGCGCGGTGCGCAGCGCGGCTGCGGCACGGTGGATGGTGTCACCCTCTGGCACGGCAGGAATCGTAGGCGAGCAGCAACTGCACGCGCTGGCACAACGCGTTGGTTTTCCGTCGGCGCGTGTGCGGCGTCGCTCAGGGAAGCTGGCCGACGGAAGCGAGCGCGAGACGGATGAGACGGTCGTGACCGCTCGTCATCTCGCGGATCACCTCGGGGCTCACCGCCTGCTCGGGCGTGAACCATGCGAGGTCGAGTGCCTGCTGGGTGGGGTGGCACTCACCGGTGACCGGCACCACGAACGCCAGGCTCACGGCGTGGTGGCGGGGGTCGTAGAAGCCCGACACGGAGGGGTCCTGGAAGTACTCCACCACGGTGAACGGGGCCGGCTCGGGCGGGATGCGGGGGAAGGCCATGGGGCCGAGGTCCTTCTCCAGATGGCGCATGAGGGCGTCGCGGATGCGCTCGTTCAGCATCACCCGGCCCGACACCACCATGCGGCTGATGGTGCCGTCGGCGGCCTGGCGCAGCAGCATGCCGACATGGGTGACCGTGCCGTCATGGTCGGTGCGCACGGGCACGGCATCCACGTACACCAGCGGCACCTGGTTGCGCACGGCCTGGAGGTCCTCCGGGTTGAGCCACGCGTGCTGGGTGTCGGTCTGCTCGCTCATGGAGTTGATGGTACCAAGCACCTCTTCCCGGCTCGGGCCGTCGCATGACGGCACGGCTCCTCTCGAGCCGATGGTACGGTTCGAGAGGTCAGTTGACCGCAGGAAGGAAACCGACATGGCAATCAAACTCTCGAAGTTCAAGGACGTGGCGAACGGTCTCCAGGAGGGGCAGTTCGGGGTTGGTGAACGGACCAAGGTCTCGTCGCTCGAGGATCTCGACCCCGCATATCGGATGCTTCTCGACAAGCCGTATGCGTGCACGATGGCAGTCATCGGAGGTGACGGGCGCCCGAATCTCACCACCATGTGGTTCGACTACGCCGGTGACAAGGTTCTGATCAACGTTGCTGCCCACCGCAAGAAGACAGGCTGGATCCGCAAGAACCCGCAGGTCACATTGCTCATCATGAACCCTGAGAACATGTACCACTGGATCTCCATGAAGGTCACCGTGGAGCGCGAGATCTCGGAGGATGACCCCAAAGAGGGCGCATCCGTGACGGAGCAGCTGAACAAGATATGGCGCAAGTACATCGGGCAGGGTGACACCTACGGTCTCCGGGACCCGTCGTTCGATGAACGCCGGGTGCTGTTCGTCTGCCGAGTGGACTCCATCGCCACGTTCGGCCAGCCCTAGGGACAGCACCGCAGTGCACGTCGCCGTTGTCGGCGGCTCTGTCGGGGGTCTCACTGCGTCGCTCGTCCTGCGCGACATGCCGGGTCTCGATGTGGAGGTGTCGGTCTGGGAGCGTTCGCCCCATGAGTTGACCCAACGAGGTGCGGGCATCGGCCTCCTGCCCGAGACGGCGAGATACCTCGTGGACGTCGCAGGTGTCGACCTCGACGAGTTCTCGGTTGCCACGTCACGGATACGCCATCTCGCACGCGACGGCGCGGTGGCGCACGAGTCCGCTCATGCCTACAGGTTCTCCAGCTGGAACGCGGTGTACCGACAGTTGCTCACGTGCGTGAAGCCGGGCGACTACCACCTCAATCACGAGATGACCGACTGGCGGGACACCGGCGATGTCGTGGAGATTGAGTTTGCGAACGGACATCGAATCGACGCTGATCTCGCCGTTTTCGCTGACGGTGTCAACTCGCTCGCGCGCTCACGGCTCCTGCCAGGGGTGCACCCGCGGTATGCGGGCTACGTGGCATGGCGCGGGATGGTGCACGAATCGGAGCTGTCGCCCGTCACAGGTGCCGCACTGTCAGATGCAATCACCTACCACGTGTACGCAAACAGCCACATCCTCGTGTACCCGATCCCGGGGCTCGACGGCGCGACCTCGCCCGGGTCCCGGCTCGTCAACTACGTGTGGTACCGCAACTACTCGACCGGCGGGGACCTCGAGGACCTTCTCACCGATGCCGAAGGCACTCGCAGGGATGTGTCGGTGCCTCCCGGCGCGGTTGCGGCGCATCATGTCGCCGAGATGCGGGAGCACGCGGCAGCGCGTCTGCCGACGGCGGTCGCCGAGGTGGTCTGCAGTACCGAGCAGCCCTTCATCCAGGTCGTCTACGACCTGGACATCCCGAGAATGGCTTTCGGACGCACATGTCTGCTGGGTGATGCGGCTTTTCTCGGCAGACCGCACGCTGCGGCCGGCACTGCCAAGGCCGCCGACGACGCGTGGGCGCTCGCCGGCGCGTTGCGCTCCGCCGCGGCGTCAGGTCACACCGTGACCGATGCACTGGCGGAGTACGAGGCGAGCCAGATTCCCGTGGGCCGTCAGCTCATCGAGCGCACCGAGAGAATCGGCCGTCGCTCCCAGGTCGACTGCAACTGGACGCCCGGTGACCCCGATCTCATCTTCGGGCTGAGGGGCCCGGGCTCGTGACCGCACTTGCCGCGCGCGAGATGTCGGGGATCGCCTCGGAACTGCTGGCGTCCCTGAACGGTGACCAGCGGCGCACCGCACAGTGGCCGTTCCCGTCATACGAGGAACGTCTGCGCTGGTTCTACACACCCACGGACCACGGTGGGGTCACGCTCCATTCCCTCGCCCCGGCGCAGACGAGGCTGATGATGAGGCTCATCGGAAGCGCACTGTCGCCGGCGGCGTACGTGACGGTATCGACCATCATGGGGCTCGAGAACGTCCTCGACCACCTCGAGAGATGGGTTGCGTCGTGGGGTCACCCGCGCGGACGGGACCCGCAGCGCTACTACTGGCGGGTGTTCGGCAACCCCGGGTCGGACGAGTGGGGGTGGCGACTGGGTGGACACCATGTGTCGATCAACATCACTGTGCGCGGGGGCGAGGTGCTGTCGTCGACCCCGTGCTTCCTCGGCGCCGATCCCGCCCGTGCGACGCTGCTCGGGGGCCACTTGCTCGCACCGCTTGCGGCGTGCGAGGACATCGCCCGTGACCTCCTGGAATCATTCGACGAGAGCCAACGATCGACGGCAATCGTGTCGGACGTGCCGCCAGTTGACCTGGTGGGGGCAAACCGTGCAGTTCTCAACGACGGTGACCGCCCGCTCCGGCTCGCGAAAGTATGGCGCGATGAGTTCACCGGGGAACTGAAAGATCTGGTCGAGAAGATCCAGGATGACGAAGAGGCAAAGATAGGCCTCGGCAGCCCGCACCTCGAGTCAGTCGAATGGACCACCGTGCCGAAGGGACTCCCGGCCGCGCTGATGAACGAACCCCAACGTTCGGTCCTCCGCGATCTCCTCGCCACCTACCTCGACCGTGCTCGTGACGATGTGGCGGAAGCCGAGTGGTCAAGGGTGAACGCCACGTTCGACGATCTTCACTTTGCCTGGGCGGGCCCAGTCGAGCGCAACCGACCGCACTACTACCGCGTGCAGGGCCCGCGGTTGCTCGCCGAGTACGACAACACCACGCGGGACGGGAACCACGTGCACACGGTGTGGCGTGACCCTGTGAATGACTTCGGCGGCGATGCGCTCGGCGTGCACCGCCGAGTCGGGCACTGACCGAGCCACCGGCTCACCACTGCGTCGCCACGTACTTCGTCTCGCAGAACTCGAGCAGGCCGTCGTGGGCCCCCTCCCGGCCGATGCCCGACTGCTTCACTCCCCCGAACGGCGCGGCGGGGTCGCTCACCAGCCCGCGGTTCAGGCCCACCATGCCGGTCTCGAGGGCCGACGCGATGCGCATGCCCCTGCCGGCATCGCGGGTGTACACGTACGACACGAGGCCGTGGTCCACCCCGTTCAGCAGGTGCATCGATGTCTCGATGTCGTCGACCACCACCACCGGGGCCACCGGGCCGAAGATTTCCTCGGCCAGCACCGGGTTGTCGGGCGTGACGTCAGTGAGCACCGTGGCCTCGTAGCCGTGCATCGGGGCCGGGGTCGCCCTGCCGCCGCAGGCCACCCGCGCACCCGCGGCCACCGCCCGCTGCACCAGACCCGCGACACGCTGCTGCTGGGCCTCGCTCACGAGCGGCCCGAGACCCGTACCGTCGGAGAGGCCGTCACCGACGCGGAGTGCCGACATGCGCTCCACGAGTCGTCCGGTGAACTCATCAGCCACGGCCCGGTGCACGTAGAAGCGGTTGGCGGCCGTGCATGCGGCACCGCCGTTGCGCATCTTGGCGAGCATCGCGCCGTCGACCGCGGCCGCGACGTCGGCGTCGTCGCACACCACGAACGGTGCGTTGCCGCCCAGCTCCATCGAGCAGTTGATGATGCGGTCGGCCGCCTGCTTGAGCAGCACCGACCCCACGCGGGTGCTGCCGGTGAACGACAGCTTGCGGATCTCCCCCGACGCCAGCATCGCCTCCACCGCCTCGCCCGGCGGCACGGGGGTCACCACGTTCACCACGCCGTCGGGAACCCCGGCGCGACGCAGCACATCGGCGATGGCATACGCAGTGAGCGGCGTCTCGCCGGCGGCCGTCAGCACCCCCCTGCCGCCCCCCGCGCGTGCGGGCCCGCACGTGCGGGTGGCCATTGCCGCGGGGAAGTTCCACGGTGTGATGCACAGTGCGGGGCCCACGGGCTCACGCGTGACCGCCAGCCAGTACTGGCCGTTCGGGGCGCGGCGCAGGTCACCGTCGATGCGCACGGCCTCCTCACTGAACCAGCGGAAGAACTCGGCTGCGTACGCAACCTCGGCGCGCGCGTCGGCGAGGATCTTGCCGTTCTCCCGCACGATGAGACGCGCGAGTTCCTCCTGCTCGTCCATCATGATCGCGAAGGCACGGCGCAGCATCTCGCCCCGCTCGCGCGGTGCCACCGTGCGCCATGAGCTGAACATGAGGTGCGCCCGCTCGACTGCGGCAAGGCACTCCTCCACCGTGTGGTTGGGGGCGTCACCCACGGTCTCGCCGGTGGCGGGGTTCACGATCTGCAGCCTTGACATGGGGCAAGTCTCTCACCGGCCCGCTGTGCGTGCCGGTGAACGGCAGAGGGGCCGGGGGGGGG
>JBMUAQ010000039.1:0-15960 GCA_049454855.1 Ilumatobacteraceae bacterium | reverse complement strand
CCCCCCCCCCCCCTTCCGTGAGTTGCTTCGCTGTGCGATCAGCCCTTGCCGGCGATCTTCTGGACTCCCGACCAGTCGATGCCGAAGTTGACCATGATGCGCTGCGTCTTGCCCTCGGGCAGCTTGGTCTTGCCGATGTTGGTGAGTCCGTTCTTGCGGTTCACGAACATGGTGAAGTAGAAGTGCGCCACGGAACCCATGTAGGCCTCGGTCTGCAGGAGCGCGGTGGTCTCCGCAAACTTGGTGCGGGCACCAACCTTGCTGCTGGCCAGCTGGCCTGCATAGATGAGGTCATCGACCCTCGTGTCCGAGTGCTTGTTCAGCTGGAGCAACGAGCCCAGAGCGGTGCGGAGAAGCGCCGCGGTCTGGCCGCCGGCTGCGGCCTTGAGGCTCGGCAACCAGGAATCAGTGAGGATGAAGGGCGCGTTGAACGTGACGTCGGTGCCCTCAAAGAGGGTGGCGAAGAACAGGTCGTACGCGTTCTGGTCCTTGATGCTGGTTGCCTTCGAGTTCCAGGCCTTGGCGATGATGACGGCGGCCTCCTCAACGACGATGTTGGAGGTGATACCGCACTTGGTCCACTGGTCCTTGAAGAACTTGGCATTTGCCTGTGACACCGTCGAGACGTCAGCAGGGAACGAGAAGGACAGGTCCTTGCCGGTCTCGGCCTTGTAGGCCGCCACGTACTCCTTGGACTTCTTCACGCTGAAGGGATGGAAACCTCGCGTCGAGTACATCGGGCTCGCCGGCTGCACCAGGGACTTCGCGATGATGGTCTCACCCTTTGTCCGCACCTTCACGTAGTTCGCGCGGTCCAGGCAGGTCAGCACGGCGAGACGGGCGTTCTTGTTCGCGAACGGCGAACCTTCCTTGGCCTGGTTCAGCCACACCGAAGGGTAGAACTCGGTCTTCGACTTGTACTCGCGAACGACGGTCTTGCGCTTGCGGAGGTCCTTGATGAAGGTTGCCTCGGTCGACGACGCGAACTGGCCCGCGTCGTAGGTGCCCTTGCGGACTGCCGCTGCGCGCTGCGAGGCCTCCTTCACGTTGGTGAATGTGATGGAGTCGAGGTAGGGCAGGGTGTCGCCGTTGGCGGCCTTGCGCCAGTACTCCGTGTTCTTGACGACCTTGAGTGCGTTCTGGTCGGTCAGGGTGTAGCCCGCCTCAACCTTGAACGGACCGGTGCCCGACGGAACGTTGACGCACTTGTTGGCATCGGCCAGCTGTGACGGAGCCCGCATCACGAAACGACCCGAGGCATACAGCGTCCCGGGGAAGTCGTTCTGCGCACGGTCGAGGTCGAACTTCACCACGTAGTCGCTGACTTTGGTCATCTTGGCGATGTTCGCGGAGAAGGTGGCACCGGTGCCGACGGTGTAGCCCACCTTGGCATAACCGGCGAGTCCACCTGCTGCGTACGCGGCGAGCGCCACGCGACCAGTGATGTAGTTGAAGTTCGCGATGACAGAGTCGGCATCGAACGAGGTTCCGTCATGGAACTTCACTCCCTGGCGCAGTGTGAACGTCCACGACTTGAGGTCGCTGGAGCTCGACCAGCTCTGCGCCAGAAGCGGGATGTAGTCGCCACCGACCGACTTCTCGACGAGTGTCTCGTAGATGGTGCGCACGGCCATGAGTGCCGAGTTGTTCGGGTTGTTCGAAACGCAGAAACCGGGGAAGGTGTCGCCAATCGCCACCTTCGCATCGCCTCCGTATTTCCCCGCGCGAGGTGCAGGAGCTGCACCGGCGCTGGTGGCCACGGTGGAGATCGCGACGGCGCCTGCAAGGGCCACCCCCGCGAACTTCAGCAGCCGTGTCCTGCTGGTCTGACGTTGTGTCATCTTGAGTTACCCCCAAAGTTGGCACACCACCGTGGTGTGACGCTCGCCACGATAGCACCACCTCAGTTGGGGAAAGCAACGCACCCCATCCGAGAAATCCACGTGTTTGTTGGTGTCTGCAACGGTCTGAGGTTCACAAGCGCACGCCCGCGGGCGGTCGGGCCAGCCCTGGTTGCCTAAGGAACGAGATGGACCTTGATTGCCCCCGACAACCTGTCCGACGCAGCGCGAAAGGCTTCCGCGGCGTCCTCGAGAGAGAAGGTGTGGGTCACCAGGGCGTTGGCGATCGAAGGGTTGCCACCGGCCAGGGCGACCGCATCCGCGAAGTCGTCGTGGTCATGGCCGTGGGCATACGCCATGGCGGGCACGAGGACCACCTCCTTGAACATCCACGTGTTCGACAGTGCGGTCGGTTCCCAGAACATCCCGAACTCGACCACAGTCCCGCCCGGCTCGGCTGCGGCCACGCTGGCGTCAAGGGTCTGCTGGGTGCACACCGCATCGAAAACCAATGGATAGGAGGAGTCAGGTGGCCGGTCAACCACCCGTGCCCCGAGGACTCCGGCGGCTTCCGATTGGTGGGCATGGCGGCTCACGATGTCCACCTCCAGGCCAGCATGGCGCAGGGCGGCCACGGTGAGTAGGCCGATGGAGCCTGCCCCCACCACGAGTGCACGTGCGCCGGGTGACACCCGGGCGCGACGGACCCCGTGAACGGCCACGGCGAGAGGTTCCACGAGTGCGGCATCGACCGGCCGTGCGTCATCCGGCATGGGGTAGACACGCTCGGCGTCGACCAGCACCTCGTCGGCGAGCCCACCGTTGCGCGCGATGCCGTACGCGGTGGTCCAGGTGTTCCTGCACGTGTTCGGGTAACCACGCCGGCACGGATCGCACGAGTTGCATGCCCCTGTCGGCCGCACCGCCACAAGCCTCCCGTCCAGCCAGCCACCGAACTCGTGGCCGATAACCGTGCGCGCGGCTCCGCTGGCGATCATGTGGAGGTCGCTGCCGCAGATGCCGGACTCCGCAACCTTCAGCACCACGCCTTCCCCGCTGGGAGCCGGCTCGTCGACCACCGAGATGACGCCGTTGTCGGCGCGCACGCCACGCATCCGCAAACCCTAACTTCCCGGCACGGTGGTGGACGTCGTCGTCGATGCGGTGGTTGTTGTCGACGAGGTGGAGGTAGTCGGCTCAACGACAGTCGACGTGGTCGTGGTGGTGGAAGTGGTCGTGCTGGTGCGGTTCGATGACCATGTTCCGAAAGCGGCAACCTGGGATGCGGTCCACGCAGCTCGTTTGCGGTAGCCGCTGGTGGTGAGATGAATGCCGTCGCCGATGAAGCGCGACGCGCCGCGAGGCACGAACGACCGTGACCAGTCGGCGATCCTCAACGTCGGCCAGGACTGCGTTGCTGCCCTCAGCTCGCGGTTGAACACTGCTGATCTGGCGCGTTGCACGGGCCGGACCCGGGGTTCGAACGCAAGGTTCACCCACAGAACAGGCAGACCGCGTGTCTCGGCCATGAGTCTCCTGATGACCGACGCCGGGTACCACGCCTCCCCGCGCGAGAGCATGTCGTTTGTCCCGAGTGCCAGCACGATGGCGGACACCGAACGGTCGGCTTTCAGTCGGCTTCTCACCACCGGCACCGCGTCGGACGCACGTCTGCCCCTGCGGTAGTCGATGGTGATCCTCTTCCACGGGCCCTTCGCCACCGAGAGAGCCCGCATGTTCCCGAGCAGCGTCGCGCCCTCGGTGAGGCTGTCGCCCACCACAAGGAGGGTTCCGGGTGACGCGACCGTTGCCGCAGAGGAGGTGGCCTGATGCGCGAAGGCCCCGGTCATGACTGCCGCCACGGCACACACAGCGAAACGACGGGGCAGGAGTGGCACCGTTCCATTGTGGCAAGCCGGCCGCATGACCGGTGTGGCAGGCCAGCCACATGGCGCGTGTGGCAGGGTGGAGCACGTGACGCGGAAGCACTTCCTCACGTATCTCGCGCTCTCCGCGGTGTCCGTGGCCCAGCCCGTGTTCGACCTCTACGGCAAGAACCTCACGGTGTTCTCCGCCGCGAAGCTCTCCAGCCTCGAGGTCGGGTTGTTCTTCGTGCTGCTGCTTCTCGGCCCTGCGCTCGTCGCCGCTGCGGTGGATGTGTCCACGCGACGGTTCGGCCCCAGGGTGAATGAGTCGACCCGGCTGGTGCTGCTGGCGTTGCTGTCGGCCACGCTCGGTCTCGCGGTCGCACGGCTCGTGAAGGATGACTCCGACATCGTCGCCGTGTCGTTCGCGGCAGTCTTCGGCATCGCGCTGCCCCTCGGCTTCGACCGGTTCAGGGCGGTGAGGGAGTGGTCCCGCTGGCTCGCCCTGCTGGCACTCGTGGTGGGGGCAACCACGTTCGTCCAGCTGCGCCCGCTCATGTTCCCGGGCGACGGTGGCGGAGGGGACGTGAGCGTCGGACGGAAGGATGTGAACGT
This sequence comes from Ilumatobacteraceae bacterium, assembly GCA_049454855.1. Taxonomy (GTDB): domain Bacteria; phylum Actinomycetota; class Acidimicrobiia; order Acidimicrobiales; family Ilumatobacteraceae; genus UBA2093. The sequence goes on along the minus strand of JBMUAQ010000039.1, from coordinate 11,639 downwards.
TCTTCTCGTCGTGCTCGATGAGCTCCCGTTGTACCCGTTGCTCGGTGCGGACGGGTCGATCAACGCTGAACGCTTCCCCGGGTTCGCGGCGCTGGCGGCGTCGTCCACGTGGTACCGCAACAGCCTGGCGGCTTCGAACTTCACGCACGAGGCGGTGCCCGCGGTGCTGGCCTCCACCGAGCCGGTGCGCTCGGGCGGGCCGTTCCTCTTCTCCTACCCGCGCAACATCTTCACCCTGTACTCGGGCGCGATGAAGGTCGCCGGAAACGAGCCGGTGACGGCACTGTGCCCGAAGAAGGTCTGTGGCGGTGACGGTGGGTTCGGAACGGGCCTCAGTCCGCGTCGGTTCGGTCGTTTCCTCCGTGACGTGGGCGTGGTGTACGGGCAGAGGGTGCTGCCGCCCCTGCTGCGCGAACGGCTGCCCGTTGTCGACCAGGGGTGGGGCGGTTTCGCCGCCGTGCGCGAGAAGTTCAAGGAGCAACTGAAGAACGAGATCTTCAGCCAGCAGCGCGCGCTGGATGACGGCGTCGCCGCACTGTCGGCATCGGAGAGCCCGATGATCCAGGTGGTGCATGCCCTCATGCCGCACGCCCCGTGGAGGCTCACCCCCGACCAGCGGGTTGCGCCCCTGAGCCGCGAGATCGGCACGCAGAACCCCGAGGACGAGGACGGCACCCGCGACACATACCAGGCGTTTCTCCATCAGCTTGTTGCAACGGATGGCGCGGTGCTGCGGGCCGTGAACGCACTGCGGGCGTCGGGGAAGTGGGACGACACGATGGTGGTGGTCACGGCCGACCACGGCATCTCGTTCCTGCCCACGATGCCGCAGCGCAACACCGACTTCTCGGAGACCGACCAGGCGAACGACGTGTTCCGTGTGCCGACGTTCGTGAAGTATCCCGGACAGAAGGCGGGCGAGGTCTCCGACTGCCGCATCTCGAATCTTGACCTGCTGCCCACCATCAACGATGTGCTCGAGGCACGCACGTCGTGGAACTTCGCCGGTCGGTCGCTTGCGTCCGGGTGCCCGGAGCGGCCGGTGTGGGAGGTGGAGTCGGCCACTGGTGAGCGCGCGGTGCTCGACGGCGGCTTCGAGGTCAGTCGTGGCCGTTCTGAGTACTACGGGATGCTTGTGGCGTCGGCCGGTCCGGCACGCCGGATCGCGGCGGTGGGCGCATCGGCCGACCTCATCGGTCTGCCTCTGTCGGCTGTCGATCGGTCAACAGTTGTGTCCGGATGGACCCTCCGTCAGAAGGATGCGTTCGCGAACATCGACGGCTCGGCGGGCTCCACGGTGCCCGCAACCATCACAGGCACCATGACTCTCTCTGCGCCCGCGATGGAGGGCACAGAGGGGATAGTGGTGGTGGACGGGATCGCCGCAGGTGTGCTGGGCGAGCTGTCCGGCCAGGAGGGCACCGTGAACTTCACGGGGATCATCGACTACTCATTGTTGACGGCAGGTTCGCACACGGTGGAGATGTTCGTGCGCGGGGCTGACGGCACCGTGACGTTCGTCGGACCGCCATCCTGACGCACGGATCATCCTGACAGGCGGAGAGCGGCGAGGCGGGCGCGGGTCAGCGGTTGCGCCAGGCGGTGGAATCCTCGACCGCCATCACCACGTTCGGGATCTCGTGCGCCGCGACCGGGTGGCTGATGAGGTAGCCCTGTGCGCGCGTGCAGTTGAGTGAACGCAGGACCGAGAGCTGCTCGGCGGTCTCCACGCCCTCCGCCACAACATCGGCGCCCAGTGCCTCGGCCATCGCGATGATCGTGCGCACGATGCTGTGCGACGAAGCGGTGCTCGAGAGGGCATGCACGAACGTGCGGTCCACCTTGATGCGCTGGATGGGGAAGCGCTGCAGCAACGAGAGTGAGGAGTAGCCGGTGCCGAAGTCATCCACTGCGATCCTCACTCCGGCGGCGTTCAGGTTGCGCAGGGCAACGAGGGTCTGCTCGGGCTCGGTGATCATCACGCTCTCTGTGACCTCGAGCCAGAGCTGCTCGGGGGCGACACCGGAGCGCGAAAGCGCCTCGCTGACGACACCGACGAAGCTCGGGTCGTGGAGCTGACGTGCCGAGACGTTGACGCTCACCGACGTTCCCGTGGAGCACACCCCCGCATCGATCCAGCGGCGCAGCTGCATCAGGGAATCAAGAAGTGCCCAGGAGCCGAGGGGAACGATGGTGCCGGTCTCCTCGGCGACGGGGATGAACTCGGCGGGTGACACCGTCCCGCCCGCGGCGCTCCCGCGGTCCCAGCGCATGAGCGCCTCGAAGCCGACCACCAGCCCGAGCTCTGTGTCGACGATGGGTTGGTGAACCAGGTGCACCTCGTTGCGCTCGAGAGCCCGGTACAGGGCCGTCTCGATGTCGAGCCGGTGCGTGACGCGTTCCACCATTGAGTCGTCGAAGAACGCGATGCAGTTGCGGCCTGCTGCCTTTGCCCGGTACATGGCCGTGTCGGCATGGCGGAGCGCCTCGTCGGCCGACAGGCCGAGACCGCGAACGGACATCGCGACCCCGATGCTCGCCGACACGAACATGTCGCCGCCGGCGACCCCCACCGGCTCGCGGAGACAGTCGAGCACCTGTTCGGCGAGCACGACGGCCTGTGTGGCGGTCTCGGTGGTGGGGTCGAGCACCACGAACTCGTCCCCGGAGATCCTGCCCACCGATGCATGCGCCGGCACCGCGGCCAGAAGGCGGCTCGCCACCTCGAGCAGCACGGTGTCGCCGGCCGAGTGCCCGAGGCTGTCGTTGATCGTCTTGAAGCGGTCGACGTCGATGAAGAGCACCGTGGGCTGACGCGGGGTTCCCCACGCCCGCTCCGATGCGGAGGCCACCAGTTCCAGCATCGCCGAACGGTTCGGGAGGCCCGTGAGTGAATCGGTGCGGGCGTTCCGCAGGAGATCATCCTGTGTGCGGGCATTGGACCGCACCGACTGGACCACGCGCGCCATCACCGCAACCGCCAGCACGGTCACCGAGGCGGTCCGAACCGCACGGTCGGCACCATCGACGGGGTCGGTGAGCGCGAGCAGCACGATCGGCGCACCCATGGACGCGGTGGTGGCCACCAGCCGTGTGAGCAGCGGCGGGGCGGTCCGCCGGAGCGCGGGACGCAGCAGCGACCGCGCCGAGGGGTGGAGGAGCGCGGCGAGTGCCAACCAGCCGGCGGCGAGGAAAGCAGCCGACACGAGCGGGGGCCGGATGGATGTTGATTCTCGCGCGTCGACGAGATGGAGAACCTGCCCGGCACCGACCATGAGCACCGACCCGAGGGTGGCCACGATGGCGGGGGAGAGCCTCGACTCCGAGAAGAACGCAGTCGCGACGAGGAAGAGAACCACCGAGAGAGCCGCGAGTCCGAGGCCCCGAAGGAGAGTTGTCGCCGTGGTTGCTGCGCCCCCGTCGAGGGCCGGGCGCAGAAGCAGCACCCAGAGGACGGTCCACGCGCCGAGGCCGACAATCAGGGCATCAGGCACAACAGAGGAGAGGTCGGTGCGCAGTCGGCGCCGCGCCAGCCCGGCGAGTGCGGCCGCGAACACGAGCTGCGCGGCAAGGAAGCTGCAGTCACGCAGGAGTCTCTGTGCATCGGAGGGGTCACCGTGCGCCGACAGAAACGCAGCGGCCGTGGCAGGAACGGCGGAGGCCACCAACCACACCCAGACGGGCCATTGCACCGACCGGAGCGCCAGGGCTGTCGCCGCCCCCACGGCGGCGCCGGCTGCAAGAACGACAGCCTGCAGGCGGACGGTGTCGCCCGTTGCCCCGGCAGTCCATGTGAACGCAACGCCCGCCAGTGCGAGCACCCACGCGATGGAAGCCGTTGCCTTGCGCACTGTCAGTACCTGCCCGAGGAGACCCGGGCCCACCGGGCCGGGCGCAAATGACCGTACTACGGGCCAGAAAAGCGGGTGCGGATGACCCTCCGTTAGCCTGACCTTCACGATGACTGACACAGCCCCCACAGTGACGGTCGTCGTTCCCGGATCCCATCTCATGGCCGAACTCCTCGGGCAACGCGACGAGCTTCTCCGCAGGGTCGAGGGGGCCTTCCCCGACGTGGCGGTGGTTGCCCGCGGCAACGAGATCACCTGCTCCGGTCCCCGTGCCCACCAGGTGGGCCGCCTGTTCGAGGAGCTCTCGCTGTTGCTCCAGCGGGGGGAGCGCCTTGACCCGAGCGTGGTCGACCGCAGCATCGTGATGGTGCGCGCCGAGCAGCGCCCGAGCACCATCCTCACCGACGACATCCTGAAGGGTTCGCGGGGCCGCATGGTGCGGCCGAAAACCGCCGGCCAGAAGAGATACGTCGATGCGATCCGGCGCAACACAGTCACCTTCGCCATCGGGCCGGCGGGAACGGGAAAGAGCTGGCTGGCGGTGGCCATGGCCGTGCAGGCGCTGCATGCCCGCGAGGTGCAGCGCATCATCCTCACGAGGCCTGCCGTGGAGGCGGGCGAGCGACTCGGATTCCTGCCCGGTGACCTCATGGCCAAGATCGACCCCTATCTCCGCCCGCTGTACGACGCGCTGTACGACATGGTGGATGCCGAGGGTGCCCAGAAACTGGTGGAGAAGCAGACGGTGGAGGTGGCCCCACTGGCGTTCATGCGCGGCCGCACACTGAACAACTCCTTCATCATCCTCGACGAGGCGCAGAACACCACGCCGGAGCAGATGAAGATGTTCCTCACGCGCATCGGGTTCGGCTCCAAGGTGGTGGTCACGGGTGATGTCTCACAGATCGACGTGCCGGACGGGCGGAGCGGGCTCGTGAACCTCGAGCGGACGCTCGGCGGTGTCGAGGGCCTCGAGTTCGTGCATCTCGACGGCTCCGACGTGGTGCGGCACCGCATCGTTGCCGACATCGTGGCCGCGTACGAGCGCTCGACCGGACCCGCGCCGGGGCAGCGCCGCAAGGACGGCCCCCGTGGCTGAGGGTCGACCATCCTTCGACGCGCCACGCCGCGCCGGGGGTGACGGCGTGCCCGAGGTGTTCTGTGCGGACGAACAATCCGACGACACCGTCGAGGTGGAGCGCTGGCGCTCCCTGGCGCTCGCCGCACTCGGCGCCCAGGGCGTGCGCGGGTGGGCCGAGCTGTCGGTGTTCTTCGTCGACGAGGCCACCATCACCGCCCTGAACCAGGAACACATGGGCAAGCAGGGCCCCACGGATGTGCTGGCGTTCCCGGTGGACGGAGCCGACATGCGACCGGATGCGAACGGTCCGGGGGCGATGTCACGCGGACCCGACCGTGCCGACCCCGATCCCGATGACGTGCCGTTGTTGCTGGGCGACGTGGTCATCTGTCCGTCGGTGGCGAGGGGACAGTTCGCCGGGCACGCGGGAACCTACGACGACGAGATCGCCCTGTTGCTGGTGCACGGAATCCTCCATGTGCTGGGATTCGACCACGACACGGCGGCAGCTACCTCAGAGATGAGGTCGCGCGAGTTGGCTATCCTCGAGGAACACTTCTGGAAAGGACCCGCTCCCGCGGGATTCCGCCAGGGGCACGACGAATGACCGCCGCCGCTCCCACCACCGCAGACGTCTGGATGATCGTCGCCATCGTCCTGCTCTTCCTCGTGCTCGCCTTCCTCGCCGTGGCCGAGATGGGACTCTCGCGCATGTCCAAGCCGAAGGCCCAGGCGCTCGCCGACACCGGCCAGCGCGGCGGACCGGCGTTGCTCGGGCTCGTCAGCCGGCCCGAGCGGTGGGTGAACCCGCTCCTTCTGTCGGTGAACGTGGCCCAGACCGTGCAGGCCACCCTCACCGGCGTGGTGTCGGGGCGCCTCTTCGGGGCCCCCGGGGTCGTCATCGGTGTGGTGCTGAACGTGGTCGTGTTCTTCGTGTTCGCCGAGGCGGTGCCGAAGACGTACGCCGTGCAGCACACCGACCGGGCGGCGCTCGGCACAGCCCGGCTCACCTCGTTCCTCGTCGGGTTCGGCCCGCTGCGGTGGATCTCGCACGGGTTGATAGGACTCACCAACATCATCGTGAAGGGCAAGGGACTCGAGCAGGGCCCGTTCGTGGGCGAGCAGGAGTTCCTCGGCATCGTCGAGGCGGCCGCCGAGGAGGAGATCATCGAGCACGAGGAGCGCGAGCTCATCGAGTCGATCATCGAGTTCGGTGACACCGTGGTGCGCGAGATCATGATCCCGCGACCGGACGTGGTGTCGGTCGATGCCGAGCTGTCGGTGGACGGAGCGCTCGACGTGGCGTTCGAGCACGGCTACAGCCGAATGCCGGTGACACGCGAGACCGACGGCGACGACGACATGATCGGCATCGCGTACGCGAAGGACCTCATGCGGGCAGTGCGGGCGGGCCGGGGCGGCGACCCGGTGTCGGGGCTCGTGCGCAGGGCCGAGGTGGTGCCCGAGAACAAGCCGGTGTCGAAACTGATGCGTGACATGCAGCGCGAGCATTTCCACATGGCGCTCGTTGCCGACGAGTACGGCTCCATCGCAGGGCTTGTGACGCTCGAGGACTGCCTGGAGGAGCTCGTCGGTGAGATCGTCGACGAGCACGACGAGGAGGACCCCGAGATCAGGCATCTCGGCAACGGGGAGTCCCTCGTCGACGCCGGCATGTCGGTGTCGGACTTCAACGACCACTTCTCGGCGCGGCTGCCCGACGAGGACTGGGACACCGTCGGCGGGTTCGTCTTCGGCACGCTGGAGCACGTGCCCGTCACGGGGGAGTCCCTCGAGCACGGTGGCTGGCGGTTCACCGTTGAGGAGCTCGACGGCCGGCGCATCATGAAGGTGAAGATCACCCCCGTGATCGAGGCTGCTCAGTCCTGAGCAGGTGACGGTGCGGCGCCGAACGATGGGTCGCGCAGCACCCCGAGGCCCAGCACCAGTGCGGTGGCGGTGACCGCCGAGCCGAGGAAGAACGGGGCCCTCAGCCCGAATGAATGAGCCACCTGGCCGCCGATGACTGCGCCGAGCGCGGTGGAACCCGTGCCGATGAACCGGTACGCACTGTTCACGCGGCCGAACAGTTCTGCGGGGATGGTGCGCTGCCGGTAACTGACCGTGACCACGTTCCACACGGTGCCTGCCAGCGAGACCATCACCGACATGAGGGTGAACACGGCGATTCCCGGCCATCCTGCGATCACCGCATCGGCGAACGCGAACACCACGTACGCCGTCACCAGCGAGCCGGATGTGCCGAGTCGGCGGGCGACGCGGTCCCCGAGGAGCCCTCCCACCAGTGCCCCCACCGATGAGAGGGCCAACAGGATCCCGAACCCGCGTTCGTCGAGGCCGAGCTCCTCGAACGCGAACTTCACCAGGATCGACTGCCCGAACATCATGGACGCGTTCGTGACGCCGAGCAGCAGGGCCAGTGTGCGCAGGTTGCGGTGCGCGAACAGCCATCTCATTCCCTCTGCCAGTTCGGCCGTGAACCGTCGGGGCGCGCCGCCGTCGGTTGCCGGGCGGTCGTCGGGGATACGGCGTGCGATTCCGGCCACGAGCACCGCGGCGAGGGCGAACGACATGCCGTTGATCCCGAAGGGGACGGCCGCCGCGATCACGAACAGCCACGCACCGAGCGGGAGGCCGATGAACCCGTTGCACACGATCTCGGCCGAGTACAGGAGACCGTTGGCCCGCTCCAGACGTTCCTCCGGGACGATCGCCGGGAGGAATGCCTGGGCGGTCATGTCGTAGAACACCTCGGCACAGCCGATGACCAGGAGGAACGCAAGGAGCACCCAGATGCGCAGCAGGTCGACGGCCACGAGTGCCGCGAGCGAGAGGTACATCACCGCGCGGGTCCACTCGGCCGTGATCATGACGTTGGTGCGCCGCCACCGGTCGATCAGAACGCCTGCGGGGAGACTGAGCACGAGCCACGGCACCATCGACACGAACGCAACCGAGGCGATGAGCCGCACATCATCGGTGAGCCGTGCCGCGAGCAGGGGCATGGCGGCGGCGTTCGCACCGTCACCGAGGTTCGAGACCGTGGACGCCGCGAACTGGCGCCAGTACGCCGACGGCAGGCGTGCCGGTCGGGCGGTCACCGGCCGTCACCTCGCAGTGAGCCGGCCAGTTCTCCCCGTCGGGGCTTGCCAAGTGCGGTTCGGGGGATCGACTCCACCACATGGAGTGCCTTGGGTGCACAGTGTGCAGGGAGGCTCTCCTTCACGTGCTCGCGGAGACCCTCGAGCGAGACTTTGTCCGTGGTCACCACGAACACATGGACGGCCGATCCCCATTCGGCGTCGTCGACCCCCACGACGCAGCAGTCGGCAACATGAGGGTGCGTGGCGACCACTGCCTCCACTGCCTCGGGCCACACGTTCTCGCCGCCCGTGATTATGAGGTCGCCCTCGCGGCCGCGGACTGAGAGGCGCCCGTCGGCCCCGATCTCCCCGATGTCACCGGTGCGCAGCCAGCCATCGGGATCGAACGGGCCGGGACCGTTGCGGTACGCGCGCATGAGCATCGGACCGCGCACGTGGATGATCCCGTCGCGCACTTCGATCCCCACGCCGGGCAGCGGCACCCCGTCATAGACGACCCCGCTGCCCGTCTCGGTCATTCCATACGTGGCCACGCAGTTTGAGGGGCGGTCGGCGGGCGGGCGCGAGCCGCCGAGCACTATCCACCGGTACAGCGACGCGTCCACCCTGGCAAGGGCTGTGGGCACCAGCGACACAAGCGTTGCACCGAGCCGTGCCGCGCCCTCGTAGGCCTCCGGAGAGAACGACGGGGCGGTGACGAGCGGCGTGCCGGTGACGAGGCTGCGCAGCACCACGGAGAGACCGCCGATGTGGGCCGGCGGCAGGCACGCGAACCATGTGTCGCCGTGGCCGATCCCGAGACGCGACATCACCGCAACGGCGCCGGCGTTCACGGCGGTGCGCGTGAGCACCACGCCCTTCGGCTCGCCCGAGGACCCGCTGGTGGCAACCACCACCGCGTCCCCGTCCTCGACGGGGTCGCCGTCGATGCGTGTGTCGCTGTTCCCGTCGGCCACGACCGTGGGCCTCATCGACTCCATGATTGAACGTCGGGCGGGCGCGGGGAGGCGCTGGTCCAGCGGGAAGACGGCGTCGTCGTTGTCCCATGCGCGCGCGATGCGCTCGACGAACGCATCGCCCAGCGGCATGTCGAGACACACGAGCTCCCTCACCCGTCCGAGGCTAGGTGGTGTGTGCGTGTCACACTTGGTGGATGGCGTCACTGTCCCGGGCACGACTGTGGGTGGCAGGTGCGCGACCGCGCACCCTTCCCGCGGCCCTCGTGCCCGTGGCGGTCGGTGCATCATGTGCCGCCGGCGAACCGGGGGTCGCGTGGTGGCGGGTGGGTCTCGCCGCAGTGGTGAGCCTCACCCTGCAGGTCGGTGTGAACTACGCGAACGACTACAGCGACGGGGTGCGCGGCACGGATGCCGACAGGGTCGGACCGTTGCGTCTCGTCGGGTCGGGTCTCGTCGAGCCGGCCCGGGTCAAGCGTGCCGCCATGGCCAGCCTCCTTGTCGCATGTTGTGCGGGGCTGGTGCTGGCACTTCTCACCACGCTCTGGCTGGTGGTCGTGGGGCTCGCTGCGGTTCTTGCGGCGTGGTTTTACACGGGTGGTCCGCGGCCCTACGGCTATGCCGGCCTCGGGGAGGTGTTCGTGTTCGTGTTCTTCGGCCTCGTCGCGACGGTGGGCACCACCTATGTTCTGTCCGACACCACGCCCGCCGCGTCATGGTGGGCAGGCTCGGCGGCGGGATGTCTGTCGTGTGCGCTGCTGGTGGTGAACAACCTGCGCGACATCCCCGGTGACACCGAGTCGGGCAAGAGAACTCTTGCTGTGCGCCTGGGGGACCGCCGCACGCGGTCACTCTTCGTGGTGCAGTTTGTGGCGGCTGCACTTTGCGTCGTTGTCACCGCGACGGTCACGGGGGCGTGGGCGTTGCTCGGGCTGGCCGGAGTGGTGGCCGCGGCACCGGCGGTGCGCTCCGTTCTCGGCGGTGCCACCGGACCGGCTCTTGTCGCTGTGCTCGGTGGGGTGGGGCGTGCACAGCTCGTGTTCGGTGGCACATCTGCGCTCGGCATCGCACTGGCGCTTGCCGGCTGACAACCCGTCGGTCAGCCGCCGTGGCGGTCGAGCCACCCGTTGACCACACTGCAGAACGTCTGCGTCTGCTCGAGGTGCACCGTGTGCCCGGCATCGGCAACAACCGATTGCTCGGCACCCGGGATCATCCGCGCCATGCGCGCACCGATGGCGGTGAACTTGGCATCCAGTGAACCGGTCACGATGAGCACCGGGCAGTGGAGCCCGTCCAGCCGCGGCCAGAGGTCGTCCTGGGTGCCGGTGCCGGCGAGCCGCAACGAGCCTGCGAGGCCTGCGGCGGGGTTCGCGTACCTGTCGGCACGGCGGGCCGCGGCGTCGTCGAGGCCGGCGAACATCGGCAGTGCGAGCCATTCGTCGACGAACACCCGCGTGCCGACCTGCTCGATGCGGTCTGCGAGCGAGTTGTCCGACTCACGGCGTGACGCGCGCTCCACGGAGTCCTCGATGCCCGGGGTGCCGCTCACCAGCACGAGCGAGTGCACCCTCGCCGGGTGGATGAGGGCAACATGGAGAGCCATGCGGGCACCCATCGAGTACCCGACCAGCACACCGGGCGGCATGGCGTCGGCAACAGCGGCGGCGGTGTCCCACAGGTTCCCTGCGGCACCGGCGTTCTCCCCGTGCCCCGGGGCATCTATGAGGGTTGCATTCACGCCGTGCAGGCACCCGAGGACCGGCAGCCATGAGTCCGATGTCTGGGTGAAGCCGTGGAGGAAGGTGACCGGCCGGCCCGTGGCCGGCCCGGGCGTGCGGGAGGTGAGCCTCACCGCGACACGACCCGCTCGATCACGTTCACGAAGACCTCGATGTCCTGCGCACCCGGGATGAGGTAGCGGCCGTCGATGACGAAGCTCGGCACGGCATCTATCTCCCGGTCGGCGGCGGCGCGGAGGTCGGCCGCCACGGCATCCCTGCCGCCGTCACCGTCCAGCCACTCCCGGAGTGCCGCTCCGTCTAGGCCGGTGTCGGTCGCGCACCGAGCGACAACGTCGGGGTCACCGACGTCGAGTCCGTCGGTGAAGTACGCGCGCAGCAGCCTCTCCTTGAGCGCCGTCTGGGCGTCCGGGCCGGAACCCTCGAGTGCCCAGTGCAGTGCCCGGTGCGCGAGCAATGTGTTCGCACGCAGGGCGATGTCCATGCGGAACTCGAGACCGTCATCCGCTGCGACCCTCGAGACGTGGCCCACGATGCGTTCGGCGATCCGATCGACCTCGCCCTCGAGCGAGCCCAGTGCACGATCGCGCTCCTCGGTCAAAGCCTTGCGGGCCTGATCGAGCGAGGCAGCGGCCTCCTGGGTTGCGGCAGCCACGACACCGGCCTTCTCGGCACGGGCCTCGGCTACGGCCTTGTCGACAACGGCCTGGGCTTCGCGCTGCGCGTCGACGAGACGCTGCTGCTGCTCGGCCACGCGCGGGACCTCGCCCGGGAGGCCGGGGGGGTGCCCACGGCGGACGCGCTCGCCGCGGTCGTGGTGCAGGCCGCGCGGGAACGGATCGTCCCCGTGGCGATGACGGCGCTGGCTGCGGGCATCGCGCTCG
>JBMUAQ010000038.1:0-16102 GCA_049454855.1 Ilumatobacteraceae bacterium | reverse complement strand
GGGGGGGGGGGGGGCCCACGATCGGGAAGCACCCCGATTCCAACCCCGAGGCGGTGGCGCGGTGGCACGTGCGCAAGGCAGTCACCGACCTCTGGCGCACGAGGGCCATGCAGATCGAGCAGCAGAACATCGCCGTCCAGCAGGTCGACATCCGGCCGCTGCGGAAACGCTCCGCGCCGGTCTCGCACCGTGACCCCGCCTCCAGGGAGCACGCGCTCGAGGAGAAGGTGGTGGCTTTCCTCGTCACGTACTTCGTGTCGGAGGACGAGAGACAGGCGATGGCACACACGTCGTTCCGGGCCATCAAGAGACAGGAGGCGCGGATCATCCGCCAGGTCGTCCGCATCACGAGGGCACTCCTGCAACGCCCCGAGGACACGGAGATGTTCGATGCCAGATACGTGAGAGCCGGCGCACAGCCGACCCTGCAGCAACTGGCCGACCGTCACGGGCTCTCGGTGGCCACCGTGCACAACAGGCTCGAGGCCGTGCTCGACCTCCTCGGGTTCGTGGCCGCGCACTTTGCGATGCTCGACGAGGCCATCCTCGAGAACCTCGCCGAGCGACTCGAGAACACACCCGCCCGGCCCCTCCAGCTAGAGGCACTCGTGAAGGCCGCAGCGAACTACGCACGCATGCAGGCTGAGCTCTCCTCGGCGCACGCGGAGGTTGCCACCGACATCGCACGGCACATGGAGTGGATCGGGGCGAATCTGCCGCCCAAGCGGAGGGGGATGCCGTCGGTCCTGCGCGCACTCGTCGAGGGCGGCAGCCGTTACGTGCTCGACAAGGACGACGCCCAGCACGACATGTTCGCGGTGCGGGGTTTGCACGACGACCGCAAGGTCGCCCGCCAGGTGCGCCTTGCCGTGCGGGACGGAATGAAGGTTTCGTCGCTGAGCTGACCGGCCGTAGGGGACGGCCGGGCGGGGTCGTTGCGATTGCTGCACCCGAGGGATATGGTGAGAGGGCTCGTTTGACGAGTTCTCCCCGGATCACGGCGCAGATTGCGTCACCGGGTCGAGATTCCAGGTGACACACCGGAACCCGGTGCGTGCACACCCCCTAGACCCCACCCCGGATGGGTGGCCGGAAAGCAGGAAACAATGGCTGCAGATGCCCTCGAGAAGTCCGCTCTCGAATCCAAGGACAAGGACCAACTCATCGCGATCGCCGAGGCGCTCGGGGTGAAGACCACGGCGCGGGCCTCGAAGGCCGTGCTGGTGGAGAAGATCCTCGAGAAGACGGGTGCAGGTTCGGCCCCCGCCCCGGCGGAGACCCCCGCCCCCCGGCAGGACGACGGCGAGCGCGCGCCGCGCTCGAACCAGGGCGACCGCAAGCCGGCCGCATCGGACGATGCGGAGCCGAAGGTGTATCTCGGTGCCGACGGCGAGCCGTTGGCCGACTGGGAGATCGAGCTCGCCACGCACGAGGGCCGTCTCGACGAGTTGCCGACGGCAGGGTCGCAGCAGGGCCGGGACAACCGCAGCCAGGGCGACCGGCGCCAGGGTGACCGCAGCCAGGGTGATCGCAACCAGGGTGATCGCAACCAGGGTGAGCGTCGCCAGGGCGGCGACAGGCAGGGCCAGCACAACCAGCAGCGCGACTGGGATGCAGAGGGTGGCCGCAACGGCCGCAACCGCCGCCGCCGCCGTGGACGTGGCGGACGTGACGAGGGCCCGCAGGGCGACGACCGTTTCGGTGACGAGGGTGACGAGCCCGTCAGCACCGAGCCGGTGCAGGTGGAGGGTTACCTCGACCTGCGCGACGAGGGTTACGGATTCCTGCGCGTCGGTGGCTACCTGCCCACCCGACAGGACGCCTACATCCCGGTGAAGCTCACCCGTCAGTACGGACTGCGCAAGGGCGACCATGTCACGGGCCTCTCGCGGCCCGCGGGCCGCAACGAGAAGAACCCGGCGATGCTCGAGATCCACACCGTGAACGGCAAGGACCCCGAGAAGGCACGGCAGCGCCCGCGCTTCGAGGACCTCACCCCGCTCTTCCCCGATGCCAAGCTGCGCATGGAGAGCCCGTCCGACCCGCTGAACATGACGGCGCGCATCATCGACCTCGTGTCGCCGATCGGCAAGGGCCAGCGAGGCCTCATCGTGTCGCCGCCGAAGGCCGGCAAGACCACGGTGATGAAGACCATCGCGCAGTCGATCGAGGTGAACAACCCCGAGGTGAAGCTGATCGTGCTGCTCATCGACGAGCGGCCCGAGGAGGTCACCGACATGAAGCGCACCGTGCGCGGAGAGGTGATCTCCAGCACGTTCGACCGGCCGAGCGACGAGCACACGCACATCGCGGAGATGACGATCGAGAAGGCGAAGCGCATGGTGGAGCTCGGTGAGGACGTCGTGATCATCCTCGACGGCATCACACGTCTCTCGCGTGCCTACAACCTCGCCGCCCCCGCGAGCGGGCGCATCATGTCCGGCGGTATCGACGCCGGCGCGCTGTACCCGCCGAAGAAGTTCTTCGGTGCGGCGCGCAACGTGGAGGAGGGCGGTTCGCTGACCATCCTCGCCACCGCACTGGTGGAGACCAACAGCCGCATGGACGAGGCGATCTTCGAGGAGTTCAAGGGCACCGGCAACATGGAGCTGCGACTCGACCGTCGCATCGCCGAGCGCCGCGTGTTCCCGGCCATCGACGTCGTCGGGTCGAGCACCCGCCATGACGAGCTGCTCTTCGACCGCAAGCACTTCTCGGCGGCAGTCAAGCTGCGCAGGGTGCTCGGCGGCATGGCCCAGGACGGCAACCCCGCCCCCGGTCTCGAGATGCTGATGGACCGCCTGAAGACCTTCCGCACCAACGAGGATTTCCTGGCCGAGGTCGCAAAGACACCCGGGGTCTGACCCGTCCCCGGCGGTGCCCCGGCCCCGTGGGGTCGGGGGACACCGCGGATACACTCGAAAACCGCGTTCCGAGGAGGAGCCATGAAGTCCGAGACCCATCCCGAATACGGCGACGTCAACGTGAAGTGCTCGTGCGGCAACGAGTTCACCACCCGCAGCACGAAGGCCGGCAACCTGAACGTGGAACTCTGCAACGAGTGCCACCCCTTCTACACGGGCAAGCAGAAGCTGGTCGACACCGGCGGCCGCGTGGAGCGCTTCAACAAGCGCTACGGAACGCGCAAGAAGGCCACGAAGGCCGAGTAGACGGTGACGGCCGACCAGGAGCGTCGGTCACGTCTCCTCTCGCTGAAACTGCGGGCGCTCGTCCGCGGACATCTGGGGCTCGACGCAGACCCGCCGTCCGTCGTGCACCCCTACGGTGCAGGTGCCGCCCTCGTCACCGATGACGCGGTGTGGGTGCTCGCCGAAGGCGACGACACCCGCGCCCTCGGACCCGCCCTTGCGTGGGCGATGTCACGCGCACCGGGCCTGCCGTTGAACCTCGTCACCGAGGGCGACGGCGCGGTTGCGGCACGACGCGCGGAGCTTTTCGACGCCGACATCCACGTGTGGCGTGCCGTCGAGCGCGACCTCGTCGCGGCGCTGCCGGGGCCCCATGCCCCGGTCCGGTCCGTCGATGCCCGCCATGTCGGCCTCATGCATCTCATCGAGGAGGCCGGAGCCGAGGTGGTCCTCGAGCACGGCGTCGTGTCGGGTGAGGTGCGCGGTCTCGAGATGTGCAGGGTGGTCGACGATCCGCACACCGGCGAGGCCCGCCTCGAGGTGGGCATGGGCGCGCACGACCGTGAGGCGTTCGCGATGGTGCACGGTCAGCTCCCCACCCTCGACGCGCTGCGGCAGGTGATCGATGCAGTGCTGCCGCACCGTGAGGACGGTGCGGTTCCCCACCCGTTCAACCGGTTCTCCGCCGAACGTCTGTTGAGATGGTATGCGGTGCAGGACCCTCGTTCGGTCGGCTGTGAGGCGTTGGTCCCCGCCGAGCCGCCGGTTCCGCGCACGAACCTGAAGGATGCCGTTCCCTGCGTCGCGATGGGCATTGACGGAGACGGGAACAGCGTTGCCGTCACGTTCGTTGTCGGTGTGGATCTCGATGCGGTGCCGTTCGCCCTCGATGCCGCCGACAGGTTGCGCGCGGACCGCACGGTGCTCGCGATGCGCGAGCGCGATGTCACGGCGTCGGTGCGTGCACTCGCCGGCCTCGCGCACATGCAACCCGAAATCGTCACCGTGCGGTGGCCGATCGCGGCCACGCCCTAGCCTGAAACACGTGAAGGACCGCCTCGACTCCATCGAGCAGGAGTTCGTTGCGCTCGAGGAGAGCCTGGGCGACCCCGCGGTGCTGGGCGACCAGTCACGCCTGCGCGACGCAAGCCGCCGCTACAAGCAGATGACACCGCTCGTCGAGTGCATCCGGGCCCTCCGCCGCGCCACCGAGGACGCCGGCGCCGCGCGCGAGCTGATGGCGGAATCCGACGGGGAGGAGCGCGAGCTGCTCCGCGCAGAGGCGGCCGAGGCGGAGCAGAACATCGAGCGGCTCGAGGAGCAGCTGAAGGTCCTGCTGCTTCCCCCCGACGAGAACGACGGACGCAACGTGATCATGGAGATCCGCGGTGCGGAGGGCGGCGAGGAGGCCAATCTCTTCGCCCGCGACCTGATGGAGATGTACCTCGCGTACGCCGTGCGGCGCGGGTGGAAGGTGGAGACCATCCAGACCGATGCCTCCGACATGGGCGGTGTGAACCAGGCGACGCTGCTCTTCGCCGGTGACGACGCGTGGTCACGGCTGAAGTTCGAGGGCGGGCCGCACCGGGTGCAGAGGGTGCCCGTGACCGAGAGCCAGGGGCGCGTGCACACCTCGTCGGCGACCGTCGCCGTGATGCCCGAGGCAGAGGAGGTGGACGTGGAGATCAACGAGAACGACCTCGACATCGACGTCTACCGGGCCTCGGGTGCGGGCGGCCAGCACGTGAACACCACCGACTCCGCGGTGCGCATCACGCACAGGCCGACGGGTCTCGTGGTGGCGATGCAGGACGAGAGAAGCCAGCTGCAGAACAGGGCGCGCGCGATGCAGGTGCTGCGTTCGCGTCTCCTCAAGCTGCGCCAGGAGGAGCAGGAGGCGCGTGCGTCGGCGGAGCGACGTGCGCAGATCGGCGGCGGCGGCCGGAGCGAGAAGATCCGCACCTACAACTACAAGGAGAACCGGATCACCGACCACCGCATCGGGTTCACGCTGTACCAACTGCAGGCCGCGCTGGCCGGTGACCTCGACCCCGTGATCGACGCCCTGTCGGCCGACCTGCGCGCGCGCCAGCTCGCCGGCGATGAGTGAGGCCGCGCACACCTGGCGTGATGCCGTGTCTGCCGTCGCGGCGCGCGTGGGCGACGCACGTGCCGCCCGGTGGCTGTGCGAGACCGCGAGCGGCGCGGATGACGCGGACGATTTCCGTTCGAGACTGGACGAGGAGGTGGGCACACGTTCCGCGGCCCACCTCGAGGCGATGGTGTCGCGCGTCGAGGCGGGGGAACCGCTGCAGTACGCACTCGGCAGGTGGGGGTTCCGCAGGCTGGACCTCATGGTGGACCGCCGCGTGCTCATCCCGCGGCCCGAGACCGAACTGATCGTCGACCGAGTGCTCGCCCATCTGCGCACGCTGGGACGCGCGGCAGTCGTTGTCGACCTCGGCACGGGCAGCGGGGCCATCGGCCTGTCGGTGCTGCACGAGACACCGCCCGGGTCGGTGGAGATGTGGATGACCGACGAGTCGCCGGACGCGCTCGACGTCGCGAGAGCGAACGCTGCCGGCACCGGCCGCGCCGCCGCGGGTGCACGCTTCGCCCTTGGGTCGTGGTTCGACGCGTTGCCGGACGCGCTGCGCGGACGTGTCGATGTGGTGGTGTCGAACCCGCCGTACGTCGCCGATGACGATCCCGAACTCGAGGAAGTCGTTCGGCGGTGGGAGCCGGAGGGCGCCCTGCTCGCCGGCCCCGACGGCCTCGACGACCTGCGTGAGATCGCATCGTCGGTTGCGTCGTGGCTCGCCCCCGGGGGCCTCGTGGTGGTGGAGACCGGCCACGCACAGGGGAGTGCGGTGAGGGGGCTCATGGAATCAGCCGGTCTCGGGGACACCGAGGTGCTGGCCGATCTCTCCGGCCGTGACAGATTCGTGGCGGCGACGCGGCGCTAGCCGAGCGCGCGCCGCAGGAACGCCAGCTGGTGGAGGAGAAGATTCTCCGCCACCTCCTCCTGCGGGGTCATGTGAGTGACACCCGACAGGGGCAGGACCTCGTGCATCCGGCCGGCCGCGAGGAGTGAAGAGGACAGTTGCAGCGTGTGCGCCGCCACCACGTTGTCATCGGCGAGACCGTGGATGAGCAGCAGCGGACGCTCGAGACGGTGCGCATCGTTCAGCAACGAGGTCCGCCCGTACGCAGAGTCGTCGTGCGTCGGGTTGCGCAGGTACCGCTCCGTGTAGTGGGTGTCGTACATGCGCCAGTCGGTCACCGGTGCGCCGGCCACCGCCGCATGGAACACGTCGGGCCGGCGCAGCACCGCGAGCGCGGCGAGATAGCCGCCGAAGCTCCACCCGCGGATGCCCACCCGCGTCATGTCGGCGCGTGGTTCCACGGTGGGCAGCAGTGCCGCGATGTCCGCCTGGTCGTCGAGAACCGGGCCGGCGAGATCCCCGAGGACCTCGCGCTCCCATGCGGAACCCTTCCCCGGTGTGCCGCAGTTGTCGGCCACCACCACCACGAAGCCCTGGTCGGCGAACCACTGGGAGGTGGTGAACGCCGCGTTCGAGGCCACGACACGCTGGGCATGCGGCCCGCCGTAGGGGTCGAACAGCACGGGGAGTTTCGTGTCCCGACCATCGCGCGGGGTGAGCACCGCGACGGGGATGCCGCGCGGCCCGAGGGTCATGATGCGCACGTTCGGCCGCACCAATGGTTCCTCGGCGTGCGAGTGGATCCCGGTCTCCCGTCCGTCGGTGTGCACGGTGAACGACGCACGCGAGGCGGACAGCGATGCGGTGCGCACGGCATGGACAGAGCCGGTCGATGCCGCCGACACCACGGCGTCGGCGGGGGAGAGACGGTCGAGACCCGTGCCATCGGGGTTCACCGACCAGAGCGACACGTACCACGGCGTCTCGATGTCGTTCGCAACGAACACGATGCGTGCGCCGCCCGACACCACGTTGCGCACCTGCAGCCCCACCGGCGTCACCGGTGAGCCGTCGACGATCACGCGACGGGCGCCGTCGCGGTCGGCGCACGTGACGAGATGGCCGTGTGAGTCGATGAACGGCACGCCGGGAACGAGCTCGACCCACGCGTCATCCATGTCCTCCCACAGGGTCTCGGCATCACCCGTTGCTGGGTCGATGCGGCTCACCGTCACGGCGCGCTGGTCCCTGGTCTGGGTCTGCACCACCAGCCCGCCCTCGGTCCACGACACCGAGTTCAGGTACTCGTGGTGCGCTGGGAGCGTGACGGGGACGCGGGTGCGCGACCGGACGTCGATCAGGTGCAGCTGCACCTCTGCGTTCGCCGTGCCGGCCGCGGGATAGCGGTGCTGCACCGCCGCAGCCGACGGATGCGCAGGGTCGGCAATGTGCCACACATCGACCGGCGAGACATCAACCCTGCACGCCGCGACGGTGCGGGAGTCCGGTGACCACCAGTAGCCGCGGTGGCGGCCCATCTCCTCCGCGGCGATGAACTCCGCCGAACCCCATGTGACCGTGTCGGTCTCTCCGGTGGCCAGGACGGTCTCGTTCCCCGCGCGGTCGCAGATGAAGAGAGCCGCGCCGCGCACGTAGGCGATCGACTCCCCGTCGGGGGACAGGCGCGCGTCGAACACGCCGGGTGCCACGGCAGGCATGGTGACATCCCCCGACAGCAGGTCGACCAGCACCAACTGGCCGCCGAGCACGGTGACGGCAGTGCGCGCCGCGGCATCACAGGCGTACGTGACCACCCCGCCCGCCCCCTCGCGGGCCCGTTCGCGGCGCCGTTTCTCCTCCTCCGTGATGTCACCCACGGCAGCGGGAAGGTTGCGCGGGTCGAGCACCGGCCGTTCGGTCGCACCGTCGACATCGAGCACCCACAGCATGTTCACCGGGTCGCTCCCGCCTGCCGAGCGACAGAACACGACGCGCGCGCCGTCGGGCGACACGAGAAGGTTGCGCGGCTCGCCGAGGGTGAGCCGCTGCGTGCGGGCGTGCTGGCGCGGGAAGGAGTCGGCCATCAGACCCGCAGCACGCCCTCGGCATCGAGCGTGACAGTGGACCCGACGAACTCGGTGCGGCACATCTCGCGGCCGAGATCTGCGTCGGTGGAGTCGCCCCATGCACGGCGGCCGTCCGCGAGCAGACAGGAGGCGATGGTGCGCTCGGGGTTGCCGTCGCGGTCGTGCATCACCGAGTAGCCCTCGACGGTCGCGGTGCCGGCGGCATCGGCCGGGGAGGCAAGCTCGCGCCGTGGCATGGCGTCGATGACGTCCTGCGGGTAGTCGTATGCGAACCCGTTGGCCGGCGGCTCGGTTGCGTACACACCGAACGCATGCTTGGTGGTGTAGCCACCGTTCGCCCACACGAGGGCCTTCTCGCCCGGAGCCGCGCGGAGGTCGTTCATCACCGTGGCGATCGCGTGCATCACGTAGTTGTTCCACGGTCCGCCCGCGAAGGGGAGGCCGCCGGTGCGGGTGAGCTGGGCGTTGATGTCGAGTCCGAGCGACTGCGCACCGAGCTGCACGGCCGAGGGGAAGCAGGAATAGAGGTCGACGATGCCGATGTCGCCGATCCCGACGCCGGCCATCTCGAGCACGCGGCGGCCGGCCAGTTCGATGGCGGGGGTCTTCCAGAAGTGCTCCCGGTTCGACACGAAGGGATGCTCGTGCGCGTCACTGCCCGACTGGGGGAACACCCACCTGTCGCGCGTCACGCCGAGCGACCGGGCGCGCTCCGCGGAGCAGATGATGAGCGCGGCCGACATGTCGACGTCATTGTTCGAGTTCATCATCTTCGGGTACGGGAACCCGATCATGCGGTTGGCGGGTGTGACGGTGCGGATCTCCTCTGCGGTGTGCGCCTTCTGCGTCCACGCGTTCGGGTTGCGTGCGGCCACGGCCGAGAAGCGCGCCCACAGCTCGCTGATGTGCCGCTGGTGCTCGTCGATGCCGTGGCCCGCCCGTGCGCGCAGCGCAGTCTCGAACAGCGGGTAGATCTGGATCGGCATCACGATCTTCCGGTCGCGTTCCTCGGGCATGTTCATCACGAGGTCCTCGGACACGGTGACCGGTGCCTCCTCGGTGGTGCGCCAGTCCGGGGTGACGCCTGCCTTCGTCATTCGTGCCCGCGTGCGGGTGGCCTCGCCGCCAGTGAGGATGATGAGGTCGGCCTTTCCGGCTGCGATCTCGCGGGAGGCCGTGTTCACAAGTGTCTGCGGAGTGTTGCCGCCCATCGCGGAGAGACCGCACTCGCGCGGGGACTGCCCGAGATCGTCGGCGATGAACCGGGCGGGGTTCCCGTAGCGCCACGAGAGGAGGCTCACGACGCGCACGGCATCCGCCGCGGGCACCCCGGCGAGTCCCGCGTCGCGGGCGGCGAGGCGCACGGCCTCGACCATCATCGCGACAGGGTCGAGGGCGTCCTCGATGCTCCCGGCGCGCTGCACGAACTGGCCGGCACCGATGAGAACGGGGGTGCGTGGATCGAGCGTCATGTCCCGAACGCTAGGCCGTGGGAAACCCCCGCCCACTACGCTGGCCCGCGTGCCGCACATCGCAATCGGAGCCGACCACGCCGGGTACGAACTGAAGCAGCACCTGATCGGGCTGCTCGAGAAACAGGGGCACACCGTGGTCGACCTGGGCACCCACTCCACCGAGAGCTGCGACTACCCGCCGATCTGCGCCGCAGTGGGCCGCGAGGTGCGCGACGGCCGCGCCGAGTTCGGCATCGTTCTCGGCGGCAGCGGGCAGGGCGAGCAGCTCGCAGCGAACAAGGTGCGCGGCGTGAGGGCGGCTCTCTGCAACTGCCTCTACACCGCCCGCATGGCCCGCGAGCACAACAACGCGAACGTTCTCAGCATGGGGGCGCGGGTCGTGGGCACGGGGCTGGCCGAGGAGATCGTGGGCACGTTCCTGTCGGTTCCTTTCGAGGGCGGCAGGCACGAGCGCCGCGTGGCGATGCTCGCCGACATCGAGAACGAGGAAGCGAGGCGCTGATGCCCTGGCCATCGGACAACGACCATGACGACGCGGTGTTCGCACTGCTCGAGAAGGAGCGCGTGCGCCAGAACACGGGTCTGCAGCTGATCGCGAGCGAGAACTTCACCTCTCCCGATGTCATGCGGGCGACCGGCTCGGTGTTCACCAACAAGTACTCCGAGGGGTACCCCGGCAAGCGTTACTACGGCGGCAACGCGGTCGTCGACGAGGTAGAGGCGCTCGCGATCGAGCGCGTGAAGGAGCTGTTCGGTGCCGACCACGCGAACGTGCAGCCGCACTCGGGTGCCAGTGCGAACATGGCCGTGTACCTCGGCCTGCTGAAGCCCGGCGACACCATCCTCGGTCTCAGCCTCGACCACGGCGGGCATCTCACCCACGGGTCTCCGGTGAACGCGAGCGGCATCCTCTACAACTTCGTGAACTACGGCGTCGGCAAGGGCGACCAGCGCATCGACATGGAAGAGGTGCGTGAGCTCGCGCAGCGGCACCGGCCGAAGATGATCGTGGCGGGAACCACCAGCTACTCGCGGAGGCTCGAGCCGGAGCCGTTCCGAAAGGTCGCCGACGAGGTGGGTGCGCTCCTCATGTTCGACATCGCGCACCTCGCCGGTCTCGTGGCCGGTGGCGCGCACCCGAACCCGGTCCCGCACGCCGACGTTGTCACCTTCACCACCCACAAGACGCTGCGCGGTCCGCGCGGTGGGTGCATCCTCTGCAAGTCAGAGCATGCGCAGGCCATCGACAAGGCGGTGTTCCCCGGCAGCCAGGGCGGCCCGCTGGAGCACGCGGTGGCCGCCAAGGCCGTCGCGTTCCGTGAGGCACTCGACCCCTCGTTCCGTGAGTACGCGCACCAGATCGTGCGCAACGCCTCGGCGCTCGCCGAGCAGCTCACGAAGCAGGGGTTCAGCATCGTGAGCGGCGGCACCGACAACCATCTCATGGTGGTCGACCTGCGCTCCTTCGACGGTGAGCTCACCGGCAAGGAGGCACAGTCCGTGCTCGACGAGGCGGGGATCACCCTGAACAAGAACACGGTGCCGGACGACCCGCGCAGCCCGTTTGTCACCTCGGGAGTGCGCATCGGAACGCCCGCGGTCACCACGCAGGGGATGAAGGAGTCCGAGATGGCCGAGATCGCCGCGCTCATCGCCGAGGCGCTCCGCCACCGCGCCGACTCCGCGGCGGTCGGGGCCGTGCGCGCGAAAGTTGCCGCGTTGTGCGCCCGTTTCCCCGTGTACCCGAACCCGTTCTGACCTGCACCACGCCGTGTGACCTTCGCGGGTGACGCGCGAACCTAGGCTCGCACCGTGGGCGACCTGAACGGATACCTCATCGTCGGCACATGTGCCGCACTGGTGACCGCGGTCCTCACCCCGGTGATGCGGGCCCTCTCCCACATGTTCGGCTGGGGCATCGTGATGCCCGGTCCGCGCAAGGTGCACACGAAGCCCACCCCGCAGCTGGGCGGTGTCGCCATGTTCGTCGGCTTCGTCGCGGCCGTGGCACTGGCCTGGCGGATGGACCGTTTCGGTCCGCTCTTCGACGGGAACTCCGAGCCTCTCGGCGTGCTGCTGGCCGGGGCCGTCATCCTGGCCACCGGGGTGCGCGACGATGTGAAGGAGGTGTCGCCCCCCGCGCGCGTGCTTGCCACCGTCGTGGCCGGCATGATCCTCGTTCAGTTCGGCGTGACGATGTTCTACTTCCGTATCCCGTTCCTCGGTGTGCTGCAGCTGTCGTCCGACTGGATGCCGATCGTGACGGTGGTGTGGCTCCTCGGGATGACCCAGGCAATCAACCTCATCGACGGTCTCGACGGTCTGGCCGCCGGGATCGTGGCGATCGGCTCGGCGAGTTTCTTCGTGTACTCCCGCCACCTCAGCGACCTGCGGTTGCTCAGCGAACCGAACATCGGGCCGTTGATCGCGATCATCACTGTGGGCGTGTGCATCGGCTTCCTGCCCTTCAACGCCAACCGTGCGTCCATCTTCATGGGGGACGGCGGCGCGTACTTCCTCGGGTTCATGCTGGCGGTGTCGTCCAGCGTGGTGGGCGGCCGGGCCGACCCCGCCACCCAGGGGTTCAGCGGCCAGACCTACTTCTTTCTCGCCCCGCTGGTCATACCGCTGATCATCCTCGGTGTGCCGATATTCGACACCGCGTTCGCGATCCTGCGCCGTGTCACCAAGCGACAGGCACTGAGCATCGCCGACAAGGGCCACCTTCACCACCGCCTCATCAACCTCGGCCACGGGCCGCGCAGGGCGGTGGCGATCCTGTGGCTGTGGTCGGCGCTGCTGTCGGGCTTCGTGCTGTACCCCGTGTTCTACCCGCGGGCCAACACCTGGGCGCCTTTCATCCTTGTTGCGATCGTGTTGTTCCTCTACACCGTGCTGCATCCCGACCTGCGGCGCACCCGGGACGACGGCGCCCCGGTCGGTGCGGGTGACGAACTCCGGCAGGGGGAGTCGAGGCCGGGCTGACCGGGTTGTCCACAGGAGGTCCCGGTCCACCGGTGGCGGATGCCACAGGCTGCAGCACCTCTGACTCTTGGGCCGGCGGCACCGTGCTGCTTAGTATTGTGCAGCGTTTCACAAACGCCGTGCCGGCCCTCCGGGTCGAGCCCGAGCAGAGGAGTACCGGCCGAGTGAGAATCGTGCCCAAGCAGAAGCCAGAGCCCACGCTCGATTCGGGCGTCTCCCAGGGCTTCGAGACAGCGGGTGTCGTTCTCGTCTTTCTCCTGATCGGGCTGTTCCTCGACTCCCGGTTCGGGACCGCGCCGCTCCTCACGCTGGTGCTCGCCCTCTTCGCCCTGGTGGGCCAGTTCACGAAGATGTACCTCGTCTACACGGAACGCATGAAGACCCTGGAACAGCGCCGGGCCGAGGAGGCATCGGGGAGGAGCGCGTGAGCTTCGTGACCGACGACACACAGCCCGAACTGAAGGTCATGGCCGACATGGTCCGTCGCGGGGCGTGGGCGCTTCCCGTTGTCGCCGCGGCATCGACAGCGATCTGGGGAACCGACGGTCTCGTCGGTTCCGTGTACGGATGGGCGCTCGTTGCTGTGAATTTCTTCGTCGCCGCGCGGCTCATCGCGTGGGCCGCTCCCGTGTCTCCGGCGCTGCTTCTCGGTGCGGTGATGTTCGGGTACCTCGCCCGGCTCGCGCTCCTCTTCGTGGCCGTGTGGCCCGTGCGACGCGCGGAGTGGATTTCGGTCCAATCGCTGTGCGCAACTATGCTTATCACGCACCTCGGGCTCCTCGTGTGGGAGGTCAGGTACGTGTCGATATCGCTGGCCCATCCAGGGCTGAAACCCCGCCAAACTACGAAGAGCTGAGGAGAACACAGTGCTCGGACTCGAGTTCCCGCCGATCAATGAGGTGATCCGGTGGAAGGATCTCTTCCCGACCTTCAACAAGGTCGCGATGATCGCGGTTCTGGCGGCGCTCATCGGTTCGGTCATCTTCATCCTCGCCGGCAGGTACGAGTCCTCCAAGGCGCCGCGCGGCGTGCGCAACCTCGCCGAGATGATCGTCGAGTTCATCGAGGACAACATCGTGATGCAGACGATCGGCCGCGACGGGCTCGGCTGGACGCCGTTCCTCACGTCGCTCTTCGTCTTCATCTACCTCTGCAACGTTCCCGGCATCATCCCGATCTTCCAGATGCCGGCCACCGGGCGCATGGCGATCCCGCTGTTCCTCGCGCTCGTCGTGTGGGTGATCTACAACTCGGTGGGCATCAAGCACCAGGGGCTGATCCACTACTTCAAGGGCATCATGTTCCCGCCCGGCGTGCCCAAACCGATCTACCTGCTCCTCACCCCGATCGAGCTCGTGTCCACCATCGTGGTGCGGCCCTTCTCTCTCGCCATCCGACTCTTCGCCAACATGCTCGCGGGCCACATGCTGCTCGTGACGTTCGCTCTGCTCTCGGAGGCGATGTTCCAGGCGACGACAAAGCAGTTCATCCTGGTGCCCATGGGCATCCTGCCGATGTTCATGCTCATCTTCCTCACCGTGTTCGAGGTGCTGGTCGGCTTCCTGCAGGCCTACATCTTCACGATCCTCACCGCCGTGTACATCGGCGGTGCGATGCACCCCGAGCACTGAGGAATAACCCACAAGGTCTCCCAACAACCACCTGACAGGAGAAAGACACAATGGAAGCAATTGCAAATCTCGTCGCGGAGCTCAACGCGGCCGACCAGAAGGCGGCCCAGGCCGCCATCGGTGCCGGTTTCGCGTACGGTCTCGCGGCCATCGGGCCGGGCGTCGGCATCGGCTACGTCGTCGGCAAGGCCATCGAGGCCATGGCACGCCAGCCCGAGTCCGCGGGCATGGTCCGCACCACGATGTTCCTCGGCATCGCCTTCACCGAGGCGCTCGCCCTGATCGGCTTCGTGGTCTTCATCCTCCTCGGCCTCTGATCGGACGAACATGCATCTCGTTGCGCACATCAACGGCGCGCGGGTGACGGTCCGTTCCGCCACCGGGTCGCACGTGAGGGCCGAAGAGTCCTCCGCCGAATCCGGACAGGAACCGAAGGGTCCGAGCCCGATCGCACCGGAAGGAAAGGAACTCGCCTGGGGCGCAGGCGCGTTCCTGGTGTTCCTCATCCTCATGCGACTCGTGCTCGTGCCGCGCGTCAAGCGCGGCATGCAGGAGAGGTACGAGGGTGTACGTGGCACGCTCGAATCCGCCGACAAGGCAACCGCCGACGCACGTGCCGACGTGTCCGCGTACGAGGGGCGCCTCGCTGCGCTTCGCGACGAGGCAGCCGCCCGGGTCGACGCCGCACGACGCACCGTCGACTCCGAGCGTTCGGCACGGCTCGCCGAGGTGAACGCGCGGATCGCCGACATGCGCGCCGAGGCCGACCGCCAGAACGCCGCTCTGCGGGAGGCGAACCGCGGGAACATCGTCGATGCGGTCACGCAGGTTGCCTCGCGAGCCGCCGAGCTCGCTACCGGCCGCCGTCCAGCCGACGGTGAGGTCCGCCAGATCGTGTCCACGCTCGTGCAGTCAGGAGGCTCCCGATGATGCACCGTCTCGCCGCACTTGTGGCCGAGGGTGACCCCACCCAGACACACCACTGGCTCTGGCCGGAGACCGCCGAGATCATCTACGGCGGCATCGCGTCCGTGCTCGTGTTCTCGCTCCTCGCGAAGGTGGCCGGTCCGCTCGCCAAGAAGGCATTCGCCGACCGCACCGCACGCGTGCAGGGCGAGATGGACAACGCAGCCGCGGCGCTCGACAAGGCGACGCAGGAGGCGGCACGGATCCGTTCCGCCCTCGGCAACGTGGACACAGAACGCTCGAGGCTCTTCGCCGAGGCCGACACGCAGGCCGCCGCCGTGCTCGCCGACGGGCGCGCACGGATCGAGGCCGAGGCCGCCGACATGGTGGCGAAGGCCGAGGCCGACATCGCGGCCGCTGCCGGCCGTGTGAACGACGAACTGAAGAGCGAGATCGCCAGGCTGTCGGCGCTCGCGGTCGAGCGGGTGGTCCGCTCCACCGTCGACGACTCCGCACGCCAGGCAATGGTCGAGGACTTCATCAACAAGGTGGGGGCCGCACGATGAGTGACGCACGCACATCCGCATGGGCCCGCGCCCTCTCGGCCATAGCCGACGCCGAGGGCGTCCTCGGCCGGGTCGACGCAGAGTTCGCGGCCGTCGCCGCGGCATACGAGTCGAACGAGCAGCTGCGCTCCACGCTCGGTGACCAGGCCATCCCGGCCGAGCGTCGCCAGGCCGTGGTGGAACAGCTCCTCGCAGGCAAGGGTGCGCATCCCGTCACTGCCCAGCTTCTCGGTCTCGTCATCGGGGCCGGTCGCGCACGTGACCTCGCCGCGATCGCCTCGGCAATCGGGCAGGACGCCGCGTCGTCGCAGGGTCGTGCCGTGGCTGAGGTGCGCAGCGCCGTCGCTCTCTCCGAGGA
>JBMUAQ010000037.1:0-16580 GCA_049454855.1 Ilumatobacteraceae bacterium | reverse complement strand
GTCGCTGGCGACGATGGTGCGCGGCTGGGGCGACAACTCCGGCCCCACGGCGGTCGTGGAGCACGGGGCGAACCCCGGCCTGGTGTCGCACTTCGCCAAGCAGGCGCTGACCGAGATCGCAACGCGGATGCTCTCCGACGGGTTCGCCGGGGGGTCCGCGCAGGGGCTCGAACAGGCGCTTGCCGACGCGCAGCACAACCGGCTCGCGATGCTGACGGGCACGAAGGTGATCCACATTGCCGAGCGCGACACCCAGACCAGCCTCGTGCCGAAGGCACCGGATGAGTTCGTGAACAGCTGGAGCGTCGAGGGTTTCTTCGAGGAGGGCATCGCCCCCGCCGAGCTCGGGTGGGGCACCCATGAGCGCACGCTGCCCCGGAACGCGCACGTGCACACGAGGAACGGCCCGCGCAACCAGATCTGCATCGCGAAGCCGGGCATGGAGGTGCTGGTGCGCAGCCGCGTGCCGTCGTCGGAGATCCACGGCATGGTCATCCGCCACGGTGAGTCGTACACGATGTGCGAGCACCTGTCCGTGTACGGCGACGACGGAGACGTTCTGTACCGGCCCACGGTGCACTACGCGTACTGCCCCACCGACGCCGCGATCATGAGCGTGCAGGAGTTGCGCTGGCGCAACTGGGAGATGCAGTCACGCCAGCGGATCCTGAACGACGAGATCGACCACGGACGTGACGAACTGGGCGTGCTGCTGATGGGCCACCCGTACCGCAGCTGGTGGACCGGGTCGCAGCTGTCGATCGAGGAGGCACGCGCCATCGTGCCGCACCAGAGCGCCACCACGCTGCAGGTGGCAGCTTCGGTGGTCTCGGCGGTGCAGTGGATGTTCGAGGAGCCGAACCGTGGCCTGTGCGTCCCCGACGACCTGCCGCACGAACGGATCCTGGAGCTGGCGACGCCGTACCTCGGCACGATGTTCTCCGGCGCCATCGACTGGGACCCCCTCATGAACCGCCGCGACGTCTTCGACCGATGGAGCGACGCCACCGACGGGCTCGACCCCTCAGACCCCTGGCAGTTCGGGAACTTCCTCGTCCGCTGAGCACCCGACCGGCCGGTATGGACAACCTCCACCCGCCCCGATAGCCTCGGGAGCGATGACGTCCCCGACCGCACTGCTTCTTCTTATGTAACGGCAGCAGCCGCATATCGCTGCTGTCGAAACCCTCTGCCCGGGCAGGGGGTTTTTTGTTTGCCCGAATCGACCCCGCCGACAACCCCACCACCAGACCAAGGAACCAGGAACATGCCTCCGCAGAACGTGACACCGAAGAAGATGCCCTTCGAGAAGTACCGGCCATGGGTGCCCGTGGTGCTCACCGACCGCACCTGGCCCAACCGCGTCATCGAGCGCGCCCCCGTGTGGTGCTCCGTCGACCTGCGCGACGGCAACCAGGCCCTGATCGAGCCGATGGACCCGGAGCGAAAGCTGCGCATGTTCAACGCGCTCGTGAGGATGGGGTTCAAGGAGATCGAGGTGGGGTTCCCCTCGGCGAGCCAGCCGGATTTCGATTTCGTGCGCCAGATCATCGAGCAGGACCTCGTGCCCGACGACGTGACCATCCAGGTGCTCGTGCAGTGCCGGCCCGAGCTGATCGAGCGCACCTATGAGTGCCTGCGCGGCGCGAAGAACGCGATCGTGCACTTCTACAACTCCACCAACCCGCTGCAGCGACGGGTGGTGTTCAACCTCGACAAGGAAGGCGTCAAGCAGATCGCGGTCGATGCCGCGCGCCTGTGCCGCGAGTTCGAGCCGATGCTGGCGGGCACGAACGTGCGCTACGAGTACTCCCCCGAGTCGTTCACGCTCACCGAGCCCGAGTACGCCGTCGAGGTGTGCGAGGCCGTGATGGACGTGATGGAGCCCACGCCCGAGAGGCCCCTGATTCTCAACCTGCCCGCAACGGTGGAGTGCTACACACCGAACGTGTACGGCGACGTGATCGAGTGGTTCTGCCGCACCATCAAGAACCGTGACTCGGTGGTGATCTCGCTGCACCCGCACAACGACCGCGGAACGGGTACCGCCGCCGCCGAGTTCGGGATGATGGCCGGGGCCGACCGCGTGGAGGGCACGCTGTTCGGCAACGGCGAGCGCACCGGAAACCTCGACCTCGTGAACGTGGCGATGAACCTGTTCATGAACGGGGTGGACCCGATGCTCGACATCAGTGACATCGATGCACTGCGCCGCGTGGCGGAGTACTGCAACCGTCTGCCGGTGCCCGAGCGTCATCCTTATGTGGGCGACCTCGTGTACACGTCGTTCTCGGGCAGCCACCAGGACGCCATCAAGAAGGGGTTCGAGGCGCTGCCGAAGGACTACACGGAGTGGGGCGTGCCCTACCTGCCGATCGACCCGAAGCACGTCGGCCGCACCTACGAGAAGGTGGTGCGCGTGAACAGCCAGAGCGGCAAGGGCGGCGTGGCGTACGTGATGAAGGAGGAGCACGGCTTCGACCTCCCGCGACGTCTGCAGATCGAGTTCAGCCAGGTGATCCAGCACGTCACCGAGGAGACCGGCACAGAGGTGAGCCCGCTCGCCATCTGGGATTCGTTCCGCAGCGAGTACCTGCCGGAGCGACCGGCGGTCACGCTCTCGTCACACGAGCTGCGCAGCGACTCGAGGAGCGGCCGCACCACGATCACCGCCCAGCTCGAGGTGGACGGCACGCACCGCACGATCGTCGGCGAGGGCAACGGCCCCATTGATGCCTTCGTCCACGCACTCCGCGACGGTCTGGGCACCGACGTGGATGTCACCGACTACAGCGAGCACGCCCTCAGCCAGGGTTCCGAGGCCACCGCCGTCGCGTACGTGGAGACCCGTGACTCCGCGGGCAACGTGCGCTGGGGCGTCGGCACCGACCCGAACACCACCACCGCATCTCTTCGTGCAGTGCTGGGGGCCGTGGGACGCCAGTCCCGCGACATCACACCCGTTCTCGGCGAGTGACCCGTCGCGCCGGCGCCACCGGCTGCTGAACTAGTTTCGTGGAGAGAGAGGAGACACCATGAAGGTTGTCGTTGACTTCGACGTGTGCGCATCGACCGGTGCGTGCGCCCAGATCGCCCCCGAGGTGTTCGAGGTGCGCACGGATGGCTACCTGTACATCCTGCAGGAGAACCCGGAGGGTGCGAACGCCGACCTCGCGCGTCAGGCCGCCGACATGTGCCCCACCGCGGCCATCACGATCGAGGAGTGACCTTGGGGTTCCACTCGCTCCTGCGCGACAGGTGGCGCGATTCCGGTTCGCTGCTGTGCGTGGGGCTCGACCCCGACCGCGCCAGGATGCCCGCTTCCCTCGCGGCCGCCCCGGGCGGCATCGCGAGGTTCTGCATCGACATCGTGGATGCCACCGCGCAGTACGCGTGCGCATTCAAGCCGCAGATCGCCTACTTCGCGGCCGAGGGCGCCGAGGACGACCTCGAGCGGGTGTGCACGCACATCCGCGAGAACCACCCCGGCATCCCGTTGATCCTGGACGCCAAGCGCGGCGACATCGGTGACACCGCCCGCATGTACGCACGCGAGGCGTTCGAGCGTTACGGCGCACATGCGGTGACGGTGAACCCGTGGATGGGCGGCGACACGCTCGCCCCGTACCAGGAGCACGAGGGCCGGGGCATCGTGGTGCTCTGCCGCACGTCCAACCCCGGCAGCGGCGAGTTCCAGTCGCGCACCGTGGACGGCGAGCCACTGTTCATGCATGTTGCCCGCAGGGCCGCCGACGAATGGTCGCGGCGCGGCGACGTGTCGCTCGTGGTGGGGGCCACCTACCCCGCCGAGCTCGCCCAGGTGCGCGCCGCCGTGGGCGACATGCCGCTGCTGGTGCCGGGTGTGGGCACACAGGGTGGCGACCCTGCAGAGGTGGTGCGCAACGGCGCGGACTCCTCCGGCGCAGGGCTCATCGTGAACTCGTCGCGCGCGGTTCTCTACGCGGATGCCGCCGACCATGCGGCCGGCGCCGCGCGCGTGGCCCGCGAGACCCGAGACGCCCTCAACGCCGCGCGCTAGCCGCGCAGGACGGTCACTTCGATGATGCCGGGGGCGGCACGCAGCTCGGCCACCGTGGCCTCGTCAACCTCCGCCGTGGGGGCGATCACCATCAGCGCCGTGCCCGGCGTGAGCGCACGGCCCACGTCCATGTCGGCGATGTTCACGTTGCGGTTGCCGAGCAGTGTGCCCACGATGCCGATCACGCCCGGGCGGTCGTCGTTGCGCACCACCAGCATGTTGTCCGACGGGGGAACGTCGGTGATGTGGTCGTCCACCAGCACGATGCGCGCCTGGCGCCGCTGGCCCACCAGCGTGGCCGCGATGCTGTGCGAGCCCGCACGCAGCGTCACCAGGTTCACGAAGTCACTGTTCGAGGTGCCGGGGTTCTTGGTCTCCTTCACCGTGAGACCGAGCCGGTCCGCGATCTGCGGTGCGTTCACGAAGGTGACGGAATCCTCCACGCGCTGCCCGAGGAAGCCCTTCATGGCACTCAGCGTGAGGATCCGTGTGTCGTAGGCGCCGATCTCGCCCGAGGCGATGACCTCGAGCTCGGTCGCGCTCCCCGCTGCACCCGCGAACAGTGCACCGAGTCGCTCGGCAAGCGGCAGGTAGGGCTTCAGGGTCTCGTTGGCGTCCGCCGCGGAGATGTTCACCGCATACGGCACGAAGTCACCCGCCAGCGCGAGGATCACCTGGTCGGCGATGTCGTCGCCGGCGCGGTCCTGGGCCTCGGTGGTGCTGGCCCCGAGGTGCGGGGTGACCACGATGCCGTCGACGCCGAACAGCGGCGACTCCGTCATCGGCTCCTTCGAGAACACGTCCAGCGCGGCACCCGCAATGACGCCGTTCTTCACTGCATCGGCGAGGTCGGCCTCGTCCACGATGCCGCCGCGCGCCACGTTGATGATGCGCAGCGACCTCTTCGCCCGCGACAGCATCGCCGAGTTGATGAGTCCGAGGGTCTCCTTTGTCTTCGGCAGGTGGACGGTGAGGAAGTCCGACCGGGCCACGAGGGTGTCGAGGTCGACCAGTTCCACGTTCATGGCCCTCGCCCGCTCCTCGCTCACGTAGGGGTCGTAGGCCAGTATCTGCATGCCGAACGCGGCGGCGCGCTGGGCCACCAGCTTGCCGATGCGCCCGAGGCCGGCGATGCCGAGCACCTTGTCGAACAGCTCGACGCCCTCCCACTTGCTGCGCTCCCAGCGACCCTGCACGAGAGCCGCGTGGGCCTGCGGGACGTTGCGTGCCACCGCGAGCAGCATCGCCATGGTGTGCTCGGCGGCCGACACGATGTTCGACTCCGGTGCGTTCGCCACCATCACACCGCGTCGTGTCGCCGACTCGATGTCCACGTTGTCGAGACCGACGCCCGCGCGTCCCACCACCACAAGATCGGTGCCGGCGGCGAGCGCGGCGTCATCCACCTGCGTTGCCGAGCGCACGACGAGGGCGTGTGCACCCTTCAACGCCACATGCAGTTCCTCCGGCGAGAGGTTCAGCCTCACGTCCACCTCGTGGCCGGCGGCGCGCATCTTCTGCAGGCCGCCGTCGGCGAGTTCTTCCGTCACGAGAATCCGGGGCATCGGGCAATTCTTGTCGGTCGGGGCGTAGATTCCACGGTGCTTTACAGACTGTTAACCCACGGACGGACGCGCATGTCACACCTCTTTCTCTCCGACGAATGGATCGAGGCTGCGCGCGGCATCAGGGCCCGCCATGAGTCCGCGGTACCGCCCATCCCCGTGGCAGTACGGGTGAACGTGGTGGCCGTGGGGGTCCCCTTCGGCGCCGGCACGGTGCACGCCCACATCGACACCTCGGGCGGGAGCCTGCAGATGGAGCTCGGCGCCATCGACTCCCCCGACGTCACGGTCACCACCGACTACGACACCGCGAGGGCCCTCTTCGTGGAGCAGGACCCCGCCAGCACCATGCAGGCCTTCATGAGCGGGCGCATCAAGGTGGAGGGCGACATCTCCAAGATCATGATGCTCCAGATGTCGGTGCCCCAGGACGAACGCGCCCTCGAGGTGGCCGCCGAGATCCGCGGCATCACCGCCTAGGGAAGAGGCCCCGCCGGTCAGGCGTCGACCGGGTGATCGGACGGCCGCAGCCTGGTGGCAAGAAGGGTGGCCACCACCGCTGTTGCCGCTCCGCTCATGAGTGCGTACGCGTAGCTCTGCACGATGCCGCTCGAGGCGGTCATCTCGTGGATGGAGATCATCACGGTGGAGCCGAGAACCGCACCCATCTGACTGAGCAGCTGCTGCATCGCACCGGCGACGCCCACGGTCTCGTCGTCGACCGAGTTCGACACCAGCGCACCGAGCGCCGGCCCCGCGATCCCGAACCCGACACCCGAAAGGCCGAGGCCGATTGCGATCACCCAGTCGGGCGTGCCCGCACCGATGGTGCCCAGCATCACCATCGAGCCCACGATGCCGGTGGCACCCACGACACCGGCCACCCGCTCCCCCACGCGCATCGTGAAGAAACTGCCGATGGGCGCCACGATGGAGAACGACAGCGGACGTGCGATCACGAGCCATCCGATGTGTGCAGGCGTGAACCCGAGACCGATCTCGAGCATCTGGGGCACCACGATGAAGCCGCCCATGTAGGCGAAGTTCAGCAGCGACTGGATGGAGACCGGCAGGATGATGTTCGGGGTGCGCAGCCATGCCAGCGGCAGCAGCGGCGCCTCGGCGGTTCTCTCCACGCGCACGAACAGCCACAGCGACAGCACCGACACCGACGCCGCGCCGAGAATCAGCGGAGACGTCCAGCCCCACGAGTGGCCGCGGTTCACCGCGAGGAGCAGCAGCGTCGCCCCGAGGCCGAGCGTGACAGTGCCCCGCACATCGAACTTCACGTCGCGCGAGCGGCTCGTCTGGGGCAGCAGGCGCCACGCCACGAGGCTCGCGAGGACGAGCAGCGGTGCCTGGATCACGAAGATCATCTGCCACCCGACGGCCTGCACGAGCGGGCCGCCCATGACGACGCCGAGCACGGGGGCGCCGGCAGTGGTGAAGCTCCAGAGCCCGAGCGGGCGGACGCGCTCGTGCGGCTCGAAGAGTCGGTTCACGTACGCCATGGCCGCGGGGCCGGTGGCCGCACCCGCGACCGCCGAGAGCAGGCGGAACGCCACCATGGAGGCTGCGTTCCAGGCGAACGCGGTGGCAAGTGCGAAGAGACCCGACAGGAACAGGCCGTACACGTACACCTTCTTGTGCCCGTGGAGGTCGCCGATCTTGCCGTACGCGGGGCCCACCACGCCGAAGGCCAGCATCGGGCCGGTGATCGACCAGTTCAGCACCGTGGCCGTGGACCCGAGGTCCCTCGCGATGGTCTCTAGCGACACCACCAGGACGGTGATGGTGGAGCTGGTGGTGAAGAGCCCTCCGAGCACGACGAGCAGGGTTGCCCACTTGCGGGTGAGCCCGATGCGCCGCGCGACGCTCTTGGCCGCCTTCTTCGCCCCGCCGCGGCGGATGAGACCCGTCCATGCGAGCACCGACACCTCGTCGACGCCGGCGTGCTCCACCGCGACACTCTCGCGTCCGTGCGGAGCGAGCTCCTCGTGTCTGTCGTCGGGGGGATTCATGGGCCTTGTCGAGAGTAACGCCCTACTTGTTGACCTCCGCGGCCATCTTGTTCAGTGCGACCGTGAGTTTTGACACTTCCCATCGGTCGTTCTGCTCCACGGACTCCGCGCGCTCCCACGACTTGATGCGGGTGACCTCGCCGGCCCTCACGAAGAAGGTCTCCCCGGTGAAGTCGCACTTCTCTGACGACAGGTAGGCCACCAGCGGCGAGATGTTCGCGGGGTCCCACTCGTCGAACTGCGCCTTGTTCTCGGGCTCTGCGATGCGGTCGCCGAGACCGGGTGTGGCCATGGTGAGGCGGGTGCGCGCCGCCGGTGCGATGGAGTTGCTGCGCACGTTGTAGCGCGAGAGCTCCTTCGCGAGGATCTGGGAGAACGTGGCGATGCCGGTCTTCGCGGCGCCGTAGTTCGACTGTCCGGGGTTCGAGAAGAGCCCGGAGGTGGACGACGTGTGCACGATGTTGCGCACCTTCGTGACGCCGGCCTTGTGCTGCTCGCGCCAGTACGCCGCGGCCCAGCGGGACGGTGCGAAGTGGCCCTTCAGGTGCACCTCGATCACGGCGTCCCATTCGGCCTCGGTCATGTTCACGAGCACCCGGTCGCGGAGGATGCCCGCGTTGTTCACGAGGATGTCGAGGTCGCCGAACGTCTCGACAGCCATGTTCACCATGCGCTGGGCGCCCTCCCAGCTGGCCACGTTGTCGTAGTTGGCGACGGCCTCGCCGCCCATGGCCTTGATCTCGTTCACCACTTCCTGCGCCGGCGTGGCGTCGCTGCCGGTGCCGTCGTTGGCGCCGCCGAGGTCGTTCACCACGACTTTCGCGCCCTCGCGGGCGAAGAGCAGTGCGTGCTCACGGCCGATGCCGCGGCCTGCCCCCGTGATGATCGCGACTCTTCCCTGCAGTTCCCCCATGGCTCCTCCTCCGGGCGACGGTTGCGTACGGGGCGAGACTAGGGGAACGTGAGGTCGACCGTCTTACCGACGATGACCCGCTCGAAGTTCTTCACCTTCTTGCCGTCGATACGGGCCTCGCGCAGCCCCCTGGCCTTGTCCCCCGTGACCGTCCCGATGACCATGTTGTACTTCTCGAGGCGTTCCTTCACGGTCGCGAAGTCCTTGCCGTAGATGCTGGGGATGAGGGTGGACTGCTGCCCTGCCGACACCGTGACCGTGATGGTGCCGCCCTTCGCGAGTTTCTCGCCGGGTGCTGGCACCTGTGCCGACACACGGTCGGCCGCGATCTCGGGATGCGGCTTCGTCTCGCCCACGGCGATCACGAGCCCCATCTCCCCCAGCTTCGCGGTTGCCTCGGCAACGGTCAGCTTCGTGAGGTCGGGGACGTCCCGCAGCGCGGGCCCGGTGGACACGTTCAGCGCGATGGTGGTGCCCTTCACCACCGAATCGCCGACCTTCAGCGCCGCCTGGTCGGGCACCGACCACGACACCACGACGCCCGGGGCCACGGTCTCGTCGGGAACATCGACGGGGGCTGCCTGCAGGCCCAGCTCCGCGATGCGTGTCTTGGCGGCATCTGCGGTGAGCCCGGTGAACTCCTCGAGCACCGACAGAGTCGGGCCCTCGCTCACCACGAGAGTGAGCGTGTCGCGCTTGGCCACATTGGCACCGAGCACGGGGTCGCTCGAGATCACCTGGCCGGCCTGCACCTCGTCGCTTCGCTGCTTCACCACCGCGATCCTCCAGCCGAACCGCGACACCTGGTTGCGCGCCTCGGCCTCGGTGAGCCCGGCCAGTTGCGGCACGGGGTTCTTCGGGTTCAGCACCGTGACGTACGCGGCCGCACCGCCACCTGCGAGCAGACCGACGACAACGACGGCAACGGCGATGCGCCTGCCCCAGCGTCGCTTCTTCACGCGTGGAGCGGGCTCGGTGGGGTCCTCGGCGGCGAGGCGGTGCAACTGCTCGATGTCGAGCGTGGTGGGGCCGGTCTCGTCGCCACCGATCGTGAGCGGCTGAGGGCCGGTCGTGTCGGTGCCGCGAGCGGTGCCCCTGGGCGCGGTGATGTCGACCTCACCCACGTTCGGCGTGGTGCGGATGAGGATCGGTTCGTTGCGTCCCTCGTTCTGCACCGGCGGGAGGTCGGCAACCGCAGGTCGCACGGTGGGCTTCGACGGGTCGGTGTCGGCCACCTCGGTGTCGAACAGCCCGGTGCCGACGATGTCGATCGGGGTCGGTCGCGGCAGTTTCTCGGCGGCCTGCACGAGTGCCTGACCGAACTCGCGCGCAGTGAAACGCTCCGCGGCGGACGGTCGGCCCGCGCGCTCGAGCACCTGGGCGAGGGCACCGAAGTCCGCGCTCACGGGGAGCAACTTCTCGAGACGGTTCGCGAACGCCGCGGCGGGGGTGTCGGCAGCGAACGGCACCTCGCCGGTCATCGCCTCCACCAGCACCAGCGCCAACGCGTACACATCTGATGACGCCGTGCGCGGGCTGCCGTCGGCCAGCTCGGGGGCCGCGAACAGGGCTTGGTCGAGATTCAGGGAGTCCACGGGGCGCAACGGGGCCCCGAAGCCCACCACCCGCACCCGGCGGTCGAGGCCGAACACCAGCCGGCTGGGGCGGATGTCGCCGTGGATGATGCCCTGCTTTGCCGCCGCGTCCAGGGCCCGGCATGCGTCCACCCCCACCACCAGGGCCTGGCTGGGGGTGAGCCGGCGGCCCCGGTCGATGAACTCCCGCAGCGACCCCCCGGCAAGCCGTTCGGCCACCGTGTACACGTACCTCTCGCCGTCGAGGGTGGCCTCGCCGTGGTCGTAGATCGTCTCGGTGCAGGGGTGCTTCAGGCTCTCGGCCACGGCGCACTGGGCCTCGAACACCGCCAGGGCATCGTTGGCGGTGGTGGACCCGAGGAGGGGGTCGACGAGGTACGAGAGGGGCCCGAGGCGCACCGACACCTGGTTGGTGGACGACAGGTCGGTTGCGTCGCACTGCATCGCCCCGTTGTTGGCGGCGGTGGGCTCGGAGCGCACGGCGTCGAGCAGGTACCGGCCCCCGAGCACGGTCCCGGGCATGTTCGCTGGGTCCCTCATGACCCGTACGACGCTACAAGGTTGGCCTAACACGGGTGGGTCGGCGGCCCGTTCCCGCGAGAATGTGGGGGTGAAACGCCCACTGAACCGCACAAATATCGTCGTTTCCGTGGGTGTGGGAATCGGGCTCGCGCTGATTCTCATGGGCCTCGGGGCGGCCGAAACGGGCCGTGACGCACAGCGTCTGCCCGAGGTGATCGAGTCCGTGAACCCCGGGCCGGGAGACGAGGTGCTGCGCCAGAGCCAGGTGTTCGTCGACCTCATCGAGGGGTACAACGCCGAGCTGATCATCGACGGCATCACTCTCGAGACCACGCGCCTCGACGAACTGTCGGCACAGGCGAACTCGAAACCGGGGTCGCAGGTGAACATCCCCCCGACCGCCATCTACGACCCGGGCAACTTCACGATCAGTTTCCTCCCCCAGGAGGGTGCGCCCATCGAGCAGTTCGAGCAGGGCGAGCACCGTGCGACGGTCGTCTACTGGAAGGTCACCGACGACAAGTCGAAGTCGAAGTCGTTCACCTGGGAGTTCTCGGCCAACTAGTCCGGCCGCTCAGCCGGGCAGTTCCCCGGTGGCCAGGAGCACCTCGAAACCCGCCTCGTCCAGGACGGGAATGCCCAGTTGGGCAGCCTTCGTGACCTTGCTGGCCCCCGGCTCTGCCCCCACGACCACGGCGAACGTCTTGGCGCTGACGCTCCCGGGGCTCTTGCCGCCGCGGGCCTTGATCGCCTGCTCGGCCCCCTCGCGCGAGTAGTTCGCGAGGGTGCCCGTGACGACCACCGCTTTGCCCGTGAGTGTCTGCGGCTCTGTGCTGGTCTCGACCCTGCCGAAGTCGACGCCCGCGGTGCGGAGCTTCTCGACGATCGCACGGTTCTCGGGCCGGGTGAACCACGACGACACCGATGCCGCGATCACGTCGCCCACCCCCTCGACAGCGGAGAGTTCATCGGCAGATGCGGCGGCGATGTTGTCGAGCGTGCCGAAGTGCGTCGCGAGCGCCTCACTCGCGGCCGGCCCGAGATGCTTCACCCCGAGCGCGACGAGGATCTTCGGAAGCGGCCGCGTGCGGGAATGCTGGATGCCCTCCACCAGGTTCGTCGCGCCCTTCTCCGCGAAGCCGTCGAGCGCGACGAGTTGCTCCACCGTGACCGAGTAGAGGTCACCCGGGTCTGCGACGAGACCGGCATCGGACAGTGCGAACACCGTCTTCTCGCCGAGCCCCTCGATGTCCATCGCACCGCGCGACGCAAAGTGAATGATGCGTTGGTCGCGCTGGAACGGGCACGACGGTTCCACGCAGCGCGTGTCGGCGACGTCGTCGTCCTTCACGAGCGTGCTGCCGGTCGGGCACGGGCAGGTTGTCGGGAATACCCACGGCTTCGCGCCGCGCGGGCGCATCGACAGCACCGGCCCGACAACCTCGGGGATCACGTCCCCTGCCTTGCGCACCACCACCGTGTCGCCGGGCCTCACGTCCTTCAGCGCAACCTGGTCACGGTTGTGGAGGGTTGCCATCGACACGGTGGAACCGCCGACGAACACGGGCTCGAGCACCGCGAACGGGGTCACCCTGCCGGTGCGCCCGACGGACACCTGGATGTCGCGCAGCACCGTGTTCTTCTCCTCGGGCGGGAACTTGAACGCAATGGCCCACCTGGGTGCCTTGGCGGTGAAACCGAGCCGCTCGCGCTGGTCGAGACCGTCAACCTTCACCACCGCGCCGTCGATCTCGTACGGGAGGTCGTGGCGGTGCTCGCGCCAGTGACGACAGAACGCAATCACCTCCTCCATGCTGCCGACCGCCCGTATCTCCGGGTTCACGGGGAAACCGAGGCCGCGCATCCACTCCAGGGTGAGGTGGTGGGAGGTGAACTCCGGCCCGCTGACCACCTCGCCGAGCTGGTACGACCAGAGCGAGAGGTCACGCGACGCGGTGACGGCCGGGTCCTTCTGCCGGAGACTGCCGGCGCCGGCATTGCGCGGGTTCACCGGCACGGCCACAGGTGCCCGCCCCGCAGCGGCGCGCTCGAGGTTCTCCGCCTCCTTCTCGGCACGCAGCCTCTCGAACGCCTGCACCGACATGTAGATCTCCCCGCGCACCTCGAGCACCGCGGGAACCGGGTTCTTCCTCGTGCCGGTGAGTTCCTTGGGGAGGTCGCGGATGGTGGCGACGTTCGCGGTGACGTCCTCACCGGTGCGACCGTCACCCCGGGTGGCGGCCTGCACGTACCGGCCGTTCTCGAAGCGGATGCTGATCGCGAGACCGTCGATCTTCAGTTCGCACACGTACGACACGCTCTCGCCCGGCAGGCCGCGGGCCACGCGCTCGCCCCATGCGACGAGTTCGTCCTCATCCATCGCGTTGTCGAGGCTGGTCATCGGCACACGGTGCTCAACGGGATCGAACGTGGTGACACCCGCGCTGCCCACGGTGCGCAGCGGCGATGACTCGTCAGCGAGCCCGGGGTGGGCCTCCTCGAGTGCGGCGAGCTCGCGCTTCAGCTCGTCGTACTCGGCGTCGCTGACCACCGGCTGGTCCTCGCCGTAGTACGCACGGTCGTGGCGGAGGATCTGCTGGCGCAGTTTCGCGGCCCGTGCGGCAGGGTCGGTCTTGCGCGGCATCACACCAAATTACAGTTGGGGTGCGCACTGTGGCGCGTGCGCACGGTCAGGACCCGAGTGTGAGAAGCGACGCCGTGGTCTGCTCGGCGACCCGGGCAGACAGATCGCGCACGTGGGTCATCACGCGGTCCGCCACCGCCACGCTGTGCGTGCCGAGACCGCACGCGGGGGTGACAAAACTGTTGCGCCGTACGAGGTGGGGGTCGACCCCGTTGCGCACGAGAGCACACA
Source organism: Ilumatobacteraceae bacterium (assembly GCA_049454855.1). GTDB lineage: Bacteria > Actinomycetota > Acidimicrobiia > Acidimicrobiales > Ilumatobacteraceae > UBA2093. The sequence goes on along the minus strand of JBMUAQ010000037.1, from coordinate 3,050 downwards.
TCGCCGATGCCAGGTTCCGCCAGGAACGGTCGGATGACACGGCTATCGGTCCGTCGGTGCGCACCGCCCCCCACGCGATGCGGCCGCCGTGCTCGAGGTGCTCGGAGATGCGCGCCGCGGCGTGGACGAGTCGTTCCGTCTCGGCACCGTCCGGCGAACCGGGGACCGGCACCGACAGCACGTTCGCGCCGGTCGACAGGAGGGCTGCCCAGTCGGTCTCGCCGCAACTGTGCACACCGGCGATGTTGCCCGGCTCCACCGCGGCGAGCGCACCCGACACGAAATCGATCACCTCGTCGGGCGGCACGCGGAACCCGGGCACGAGTGCATCGTGCAGCATCGGCTCGTCGAACACGACGATCTGCGTGGTGCCGGGCAGCACTGCGGAGACCTCGGCCTGGAGCGACCGCACGTGGCACCGCACGGCCTGCATCGCGAGCGGTGCGGCCACCTCGGTGGCGAGTCCCGACCGAGCGAGGGCGAACGCGAGCGTGAGCGGCCCGACGAACTGCCACTTCACCGTCGACGGTGCGTGACCACCCGTGCGCACCGAACCGAGAAATGCGGCGAACCCGGCGTACGCGTCGCTGCCGAGGTCGGTGGTGACATCACCGGCGAGGTCGAGTGCATCGATGTCCACGCTGATCGAGCCGTAGTGCACGAGGGACACGCCCTCGATGCCCACGAGTGCTTGGGCGATCATCCCCTCGGCCGGCGAGCGCCGCGGCAACGACGGCACCGTGGGGATGCCCGTGGCCGACCATGCGAACTCGACGGCCTCCGCGGTGTCGCGGTGCGGGAGGCTGCCGACGGCGAAGGATGCCCCGGGACGGAGCTCGCTGCTGTCCCCCACCTGGCACCTCCTCCGTGCAGTCGTGGCCGTCCTTCCGGCCGTGTCCCCGCCGACAGGGTTACCACCTGCAGGTCCGCACCGACGAAGCGGGTGGCACACGCAACGATGATGCGCGCGGCCCACCGGGGAGGCAGGCTTGAGGACGTGAAGTTCCTCCCGAACGGGGTGTCCGTGTTGGTGCTGTGGTTCGCGCGTGTGCTGTGGCTGCCGGTCGGCCTGCTCGCCCCGTGGTCCGACATCGCCGACGGCCGTTCGGCCGCGGTGGCTGCCACTGTCACTGCCTGGGGATGGCTGCTGTGGGGGTCAGTGCTGGTGGCACTCTCGGTGCCGTCGACGGTGTCGCTCACAGTCGCGCGTTCGGCGTCCCCGCTCGTGGTCGTTGCCGGGTACTGGTCGGGTGGAACCGCGCAGGTCGTGGTGTCCGCGGTGGCGTTCGGGGTGCTGTGGACCGGGGAGACGGCCGACGCCCTGGTGCAGGGCAGTGCCTACGGGGCCGAGACACGGTTCTGTCTGCGCACTCCGCTCGTGCACGTGCTCGCGGCGGTTCCCGCATGGTCGGCATGGGCCGGAAGCATCATCGGCGGGTCACTGCTCGTCGCCGCGGGGAACCCAATGCCCGGCGCCGGCCTGCTCGTTGTTGGTGCACTCCTCTCGCGCACTGTCCCTCGGAGACTGCACCGGTTCTCGCGGCGGTGGCTGGTGCTCGTGCCCTCGGGCATCGTGGTGCACGACCACATGGTGCTGGCCGAGACGGTGATGGTGCGCCGGTCGAACCTGTCGGGGGTGCAGTCGGTGGCACCCGGCGGTGATCCTGCCGACCTCACGGGCGGCACGTTCGGGCGTCGCATCTCGTTCGTGCTGGCCAACGCCGAGAAGGTGATCCTCACGCCGATCGCGCGCAGGGTGCTGCGCACGTCCGAGGCACTCCACGTGCAGTCGTTCACGGTGAACCCTGTGCGACGGGTACCGGCACTCGCCCGGTTGCAGAAGCGCTGAGGGTGTCTCAGGCGGACACGATGCCGCCGCCGAGAACCACGGTGTCGTCGGGGTCGTAGAACACCACGGTCTGGCCGGGCGACACCCGCCGCTGCGGATGCTCCCACTCCACGGTGACACCACCGTCGCGCATCCCGAGCACCGCGCGGTGACGTGCACCGTGCGCACTCGCCTGCACGAGAACCGAGCGCCCGTCGGCACTGTGTTCGTCCGCGGGGTGCGGCCACGACAGCATCCCCACGTGCGTGTGACCCGTCATCAGTTGCTCCTCGTCACCCACCGTGACGCGACGTGACCGCACGTCCACCCCGACCACGTAGCGCTTGTCGCCACCACCGAGCCCGAGCCCCCTGCGCTGGCCGAGGGTCACGAGTTCCACCGCATCCACACGGCCCACCGTGGCGCCCTGTGTGTCCACCACGTCGGCGGGGTGGAGGTCGATGCGCCGCGACAGGAACCCGCCGCGGCCCACGGTGGAACCGATGAAGCAGACGTCCTGGCTGTCGGGCTTCGTCGCGGTGCGCAGGCCCGCACGCAGGGCGAGCTCACGCACCTGCGACTTGTCGATCGTCCCGACGGGGAACCGGACATACGAGAGGTCGGCTCCAGAGAGCATGTGCACCACGTAGCTCTGGTCCTTCGCCGGGTCGGCGCCACGGGCGACCCGGGGGCCGGCGGCGGTGTCCACGATGCGGGCATGGTGGCCCGTCGCGACGGCGTCGAAACCGAGCTCGCGCGCGCGGCGGATGAGACGGTCGAACTTGAGGTGACGATTGCACTCGATGCACGGGTTCGGCGTGTCACCGCGCACGTGCGCGTCGACGTACGGCGCGACCACGTGCCCGTCGAAGTCGTCGGAGAAGTTGAACACCACGTGGTCGATGCCCAGCTGCTGGGCCACCCGGCGAGCGTCGTCCACGTCGGAGACCGAGCAGCACCCGGTGTCGCTCTCCCCGCCCCACAGGCGCATGGTCACCCCGACCGTCTCGTGACCCTCGTCGCGCAGGAGCAGCGCCGCCGCCGAGGAATCCACCCCGCCCGACATCGCGACGAGCACCTTCATCGTGCGTTCCCCGCCGCGAGGAGACGGTGCGCAGCCGACACCACGGCGTCGACGGTTGCATCCACGTCCTCACCGGTCGTGTCGTGGCCGCGCCTAAGGCGCAGCGCCCCCCCCCCCCGCCCTGCCCGCACGCCCCAC
>JBMUAQ010000036.1:0-18159 GCA_049454855.1 Ilumatobacteraceae bacterium | reverse complement strand
TGTCAGAGGCTCTCAAACGCCGTTGCCTGTTCCTGCACGTCGACTACCCGCAGATGGAGCGCGAGAAGGAGATCGTGCTCGCGAAGGTGGAGGGCATCACCGAGGCTCTGGCCGATCAAATCGCCCGCATCGTGCGCAGCATCCGCCAGCTCGACCTGAAGAAGGCGCCCTCGGTGTCCGAGACGCTCGACTGGGCGCGCACGCTCGTGCTGCTGGGCATCCAGAGCATCGACGCCGAGAAGGCCAAGGAGACCCTCCACGTGCTCCTCAAGTACCAGACCGACATCGCCAAGGCCGCCAAGGAACTGTCGACCGACTAGGTCGCCCCGACATGCTCGATCTCCTCTCCGGCTTCATCGTGGAGCTCCGCAATGCAGGCCTCCCGGTCAGCCTCACGGAGAACCTCGACGCGATGGAGGCGATCATGCACATCCCGCTCGAGGACCGCGAGGCGTTCAAGTACGCACTCGGTGCCACGCTGGTGAAGAACCACTCGCACTGGCGCTCCTTCGAGACGGTGTTCGAGGTGTACTTCAGCCTCCGCGGGCCCGAGTACGCCATCACCGACCTGGAGGGTTCCGAGGGCGACATGGCCGACCTCATGCGCCAGATGCAGCAGCTGCAGGGCCAGGGTGACGGCAAGGGCGGCGGGGCCATGGACGGCCTGACGCCCGAGGAGCTCATGAACATCCTCATGCAGGCGCTGATGAACGGCGACCAGGGCATGATGCGGGCGCTCGCCAGGCAGGCCGTGCAGCGTTTCGCCGGCATGGAGCCCGGACGGCCCGTGGGCGGCACTTACTATCTGTACCGCACGCTGCGCAACCTCGACCTCGACGGCATGCTCGACAAGTTGATGGACGCGAGCCGCCAGCAGGTGGGCGGCGAGCTCACGAACCTCGAGGAGCGCCTGGAGCGCGACGAGTTCCAGGACCGCATCGAGAAGTTCAAGCAGGAGGTCGAGGCAGAGATCCGCAGGCGACTCGTGGCCGACCGCGGCGCCGAGGCGATGGCGAAGACACTCCGCAAGCCGCTGCCCGAGGACGTCGAGTTCATGCACGCAAGCCGCGACGAGATGCAGCACCTGAAGAAGGCGCTGCAGCCGCTCACCCGCAAGCTCGCCGCCCGGCTCGCGCGCAAGCGCCGCCACGGGCGCAAGGGCCCCCTCGATTTCCGCAACACGGTGCGCCACAGCCTGGCCTACGGCGGCGTGCCCGCCGAGCCGAAGTTCAAGTACCCGCGGCCGGCAAAGCCCGAGCTCATCGTGGTGGCCGACATCTCCGGCTCGGTGGCTGCGTTCGCACGATTCACCCTGATGCTGGTGTACGCAATCTCCAACCAGTTCTCGAAGGTGCGCGCGTTCGTGTTCATCGACGGCATCGACGAGGTCACCGAGTACTTCAAGAAGACCGAGGACGTCGCCGAGGCAATCCAGCGCATCAACACCGAGGCCGACGTGATCTGGGTGGACGGCCACAGCGACTACGGCCACGCGTTCGAGGTGTTCTGGGACAAGTGGGGCAACGAGATCGGCCCGAAGTCCACGGTGATGCTGCTCGGTGACGCGCGCAACAACTACCACGCGTCACAGGCGTGGATCATCAAGGAGATGCGCCAGAAGGCGCGTCACGTCTACTGGCTGAACCCCGAGCCGAAGTCGTACTGGAACACCGGCGACTCCATCGTGGGGGAGTACGGCACCCACACCGACGGTGTGTACGAGTGCCGCAACCTCCGCCAGCTCGAGGCGTTCGTCGAGAAGCTCGCCTGACGGAAGTGTCCGGGACGCGAATCATCCTCGTGCGGCACGGCGAGTCGCACGCAAACGCCGGCCGCTTCATCGGGGGCCTCCGCTCGTGCACCGGTCTCACCGACCACGGGCGGCTCCAGGTGGAGAGGCTGCGCGACCGCCTCCTCGCCGCACCGGAGTTCGTGGCCACTGCGCTGTGGAGCAGTTCTTACCCGCGGGCCATCGAGACCGCGCGCATCCTGTCGCAGGCCGTGGGCAGTCTCCCCGTGGAGGTCGATGCGAGGTGGGGCGAGCACGACCCCGGACCCGACTGTGACGGCATGAAATACGACGATTTCGTGAAGCGCTGGGGCCAGCCGAACTGGGACGGGGACCCCTACGACGTCACCTACCCCGGCGGGGAGACCAAGGCCGACTTTTTCACGCGCATCAAGGACGCCCTTCGTCGCACCGTGGAGGCGAACGAGGGCGGAACGGTTGTGGTGGCGTGCCACGGGGGTGTGGTCGACGTTGCGATGCGCATCGCACTGCATGCACCGGTGAACGGGAAGTTCGAGCTGCACACCACCAACGCATCGATGACCGAGGTGGTGCACGTGGCCGGACCCAAGTGGCGTCTCGTGCGCTACAACGACTCCTCCCATCTCACGGGGGCCTGACCCGATGCTCCCCGTGGTGATCGTGGGGGGAGGCACTGCGGGGTCGGTGGTGGCGGCCACGCTCGCGGGTGCGTGCGGAGCACCGCTCGTGCTGGTGGAGCCGGGCCCGCGCACCGATGACGACGCACCGCGGTTCATGGACGGTCTCACCGACGATGTGCTGTGGCCAGAGGATGTATGCCCACAGGCACGCGCGCTCGGGGGCGGCAGCGCGGTGAACGGGATGATCCTCTCCGGGTCGGAGCCACCGTGGCTGGCGGGTCTCACACGCACGGCACGGGCCGACGAAGCTGGCTCCATCGGGCGTGCACTGCTCGGGGCAGGGGGCCGACTGTCGCGGCTGTGGTGGAACAACGGCCGGTGGAACCCTGCGCGTGCCGCGCTGCATCTCGAGGAGGAGGGCCGGCTGCGCATCGTGCGCGGCACTGCCCGGGAACTCGTGACGGGGGCCGGCGAGGTGTCGTCGGTGGTGGTGGACGGCGAGGAGATTGCCTGTTCGCATGTGGTGATGTGCTGCGGTGCCCTGCGCACACCTGCGCTGCTGCGCACATCCGGTTTCCGTGGAGCAGTGGGTGACGGATTGCAGAACCACCCGACCGTCACGTTCACCGTGTCGAGACCCGACGGAGACACCGGCCGCTTCGACGCCACCACCGTTGTCGACATTGTCTCCGAGGGGGCGGTGGGGCTTCTGGTGGGGTTCGAGCGCACGGATGCGGCCGGCAACGGGCACGGGCTCGTGACGGTGTCGCTCATGAACCCCCGCTCGCGGGGTGCGGTGCACGACACGGTCGACTTCGCCCTGTTGGACGACCCGTGGGACCGCGCAGCGATGGCCCGTCTGGTGGAGCAGTGTTCCGCGGTGGTTGCCCGCGCCGGCCTCGAGGTGCGGGAGGTGTCGGGCGTGCACCCCGTGTCGCACCCTGCGGCGTCGTGCGGGGGCGCGGTGGACACTGACGGTCGGTTGCACGGTGCCGGCAACGTGACCGTGGCCGATGCCTCGGTGCTGCCTGCCGTTCCGCAGGAGACGCCGGCCGCGTCTGTCACAATCGTGGCGAGGCGCATCGCGCTCGCACTGGGGGAGGCACTCTCATGAACTACACGCTCGGGCTGCACGAGGTGGCCGCCGGAACGCACGCATGGCTGCAGCCCGACGGCGGGTGGGGGTGGTCGAACGCCGGCCTCGTGGTGGGCGACGGTGCGTCTCTTCTGGTGGACACCCTCTTTGACCTGCGGATCACGCAGCGGATGCTGGACGCGATGTCGGGCGTGACCGCAGGGGCGCCGATCGGCACCGTGGTGAACACGCACGCGAACGGCGACCACTGCTACGGCAACTCGCTGGTGAAGGGAGCCACCATCGTGGCCACCGAGGCGGCAGCCCACGAGATGCACGAGGTGCCCCCGTCGATGCTGGCGGAACTGAACCGCGCGCCCGGCGAGGTGGGCGAGCTGTTCCGGCACTTCTTCGGCGAGTTCGAGTTCGACGGGATCGACATGGCGTATCCCGACACCACGTTCACGGGGCGCCACACGGTCGATGTCGGCGGGCGCACCGTGGAACTTGTGGAGGTGGGCCCCGCCCACACCGCCGGCGATGCGATCGTGTTCGTGCCCGATGTCCGCACCGTGTTCACCGGCGACATCCTCTTCATCGGCGGCACGCCCATCGTGTGGGCCGGCCCGCTCGACAACTGGATCGCGGCGTGCGACCTGATGCTCGCCGCCGACGTCGACACCGTGGTTCCCGGGCACGGGCCGGTCACCGACAAGGCGGGTGTCGCACAGGTGCGCGACTACCTCGCGTTCGTGCGCGACGAGGCCACCGAGAGATACCACGGCGGCATGGACGCATGGGACGCGGCGCGGGACATCGCGCTGAACGGCTACTCGGAGTGGGGTGAGTTCGGCCGCATCGCGGTGAACGTGGACGCCGTGTACCGCACGCTCGATCCCGGGCATCGCAGCCCCAACGTGGTGGAGCAGTTCAGGCGCATGTTCACCCTGGAGACGCAGGGGCGCTGACTGCTCCGGCGCGCCACTTGCGGCGCACCACCACCACCCACGCCACGGCGGCGACGGAGGAGAAGAAGAACCACTGGAAGGCGTACGACCGGTGGGGCCCCTCGTCGAGCTCGGGGAACGGCACCGGGGCGGGCCACGACACGATCGTGTCGGGTGACTCCCCGAACAGCTGTAGCCACATGGGGAACACGTCCCCATCGAGTTGTCTCGCCATCAGCGGGATGTCGAAGCGCTGGAAGTCGCGGTTCGCGGGGTCGGTGGAGTCCACCGCCCCGAGGGTGCCGCGCTTCTGGGACGCGCGCAGCCAACCCGTCACTGTCACCCCGCCGGCGGGGGCGGGGGTGGAAGTCGCACCCGCAAGCGGGACGAAACCCCGGTTCACGATCACCCAGCCGAGTTCCTCGGTGCGCAGGGGGACCACCTCGTTCCACCCTGCGGTGCCGTTCTGGCTGCGGTTCACCACCCGCACTGAACGCGAGGTGTCGTACGTGCCGTTGACGGCCACGCGCAACCACTCGGCGGTTCCGGCCTTCAGGTCCGGCACGACCCGGGCAAGATCCTGCACCGGCCTCTCCGAGCGGGTGGTGACGAGTTCGTTGAAGTCGCGCTTCTGCTGCAGTCGGTCGAGCTGCCAGAGACCCAGGTTCACCATGAGGGCAACGAGCAGCCCCACACCCACGTGAACCGCGATCCAGCGGGGACGCAACAGACCACGGAGCACGGGTCAAGGCTAGGTCGGTGCGGACGAGGGACTACCGTCAGCGTCGTGACACGCAGGGAGTGGGTGGCGGCCAGCATCGACTCGGCCTTCTTCAGCGAGGTGCTCGGCACGCGGGTGACAGTCGGCGAGCCGCAGCGCATCGGATCGGGCCAGGTGGGCATGAACCTCCGGTTCGCCGTGTCCGCGGCCGACCCTGCTGCGTCCGTTCCGCGGACGCTGGTGGTGAAGCTGGCCTCTCCCGACGACACCAGCCGTGCCACGGGCATGGCGCTGCGCAACTACGAGCGCGAGGTGAAGTTCTACAGGGAGGTGCAGCCCACCGTCGACATCCGCGTGCCCCGTTGCCACTATGCCGACTGGAACGAGACCACCGGGGACTTCGTGCTCGTGATGGAGGACATGGCTCCGGCCGAACAAGGCGACCAGATCGCCGGGTGCTCGCTGGCGGAGGCAGAGGTGGCGGTGGACGAACTCGCCCGCCTGCACGGCCCGCGCTGGAACGACGACACACTTTTCACCGTCGACTGGCTGCAGAGGCGCACGTCCCCCAACGACGGCGAGCAGCTGAACTCCATCGTCTCGATGATGTTCCCCGGCTTCGCTGCCGCGCTCGGCGAGCGGGTGCAGGAGGAGACCGGCGGCCAGGGCATGGCCTTCCTCGAGGAGATGGCGCAGGCCATCATCCCGTACGTGGAGGCCAAGGGGGAGCCCATGTGCGTGACCCACGGTGACTACCGCCTCGACAACATCCTGTTCGACCGGACCGGCGCGCTGTCGTGTGCGGTGGTCGACTGGCAGACACCGGGCCACGGCAACGGCATCGCCGACCTCGCGTACTTCATCGGAGCGGGCCTGATGCCCGAGGAGCGCCGGCGCCACGAGTGGGACCTGGTTGACCGGTACGTGGCTGGTCTCGTGCGGTACGGCGTGCAACCCGACCGGGGATGGGTGGAGTCGCACTACCGTCGCGAGGCGATCAGCGGCGCGGTGATGGCGGTGGTCGCGTCGCAGATCGTCGGGCGCACCGAGCGCGGTGACGAGATGTTCGTGGCCATGGCGGCCCGCCATGCCCTGCAGGGAATAGAGAACGGGGCCCTCGCGCAGCTGTAGGACAGCCGCGGGAAGACCCCGTGGTGGTCAGCGGTCTCCGCCCGCGTGAGGACCCGAAACTATCCACGCTCCCGACCGGCTGCAACCCGCTGGGAGCCCCGACGCGGACGGTTGCTACCGTTCGTGGCCACGGCGTCTCGTGCGAGGGGGAGATTCGATGAGCGTGTGGAACTACGGGCTTCTGTTCAGGGGGATCGCCAGGCGTGACCCCGACCGTCTCGCGCAGGTGTTCGGCGACACCAGGTACACCTGGGGCGAGTTCCACTCGCGGTCGAACGCACTGGCCGCCGACATGCTGGCCGCCGGCATGAGCCACCAGGCGAAGGTTGCCCACTACCTCTACAACTGCCCTGAGTACCTCGAGGGCACGTTCGGTTCGTGGCTCGGCGGTTTCGTGCCGTTCAACGTGAACTACCGATACGGCCCCGACGAGGTGCACTATCTGTTCGACAACGCCGACGCCGAGGCCGTGATCTTCCACGGTTCGTTCGCGGGGCTGATCGAGAAGGTGCGCGACCGCCTCCCGCTCGTGAAGCGCTGGTACATGGTTGCCGACGCGGAGAACCCGGTCGTTCCCGCATGGGCGGTGGACTACGCATCTGTGGTGTCGCGGCAGGTCCCCGACGTCACGCCGGCGAAGCCGCTGTCGGGCGACGACATGCTGTTCCTGTACACCGGCGGCACCACGGGGATGCCGAAGGGCGTGATGTGGCGCCAGGAGGATCTCTTCGAGGTGCTCGGGTTCGGCGCGAACGCCCTGTTCGGGGTTGCCCCGGGCGCGTCGGTGGACGAGCTGGTGCAGCGTGTGGATGCAGACTGGAACGCGGTGCGCACGTACGTGGCCTGCCCGCTGATGCACGGCACCGGGCTTTTCTCCTCGTTCATCACGCTGGCCACGGCCGGAGCGATCGTGACCAACCCGAACCGCAGCTTCGACCCTGCCGAACTGTTCGGCATCGTGGAGCGCGAGAAGGTGAACGTGATCGTGATCGTCGGCCAGGCGTTCGCCGGCCCGATGCTGGAGACACTGAACGCGAACCCGGGCCGGTGGGACCTCTCGAGCGTGGGCCAGATGGGCTCGTCGGGCGTCATGTGGAGCCAGGAGAACAAGAACGGACTGCTCGAGCACATCCCGCAGATGGCGATCACCGACAGCTTCGGGTCGTCGGAGGCGGTGGGTATGGGTGCGTCTGTGGCCGTGAAGGGCGCCGCCCCCACCACGGCGAAGTTCCAACTGGGCCCGAAGTGCGCGGTGTTCACCGAGGACGGCCGCAGGGTGCAGCCCGGCAGCGGTGAGCGCGGGCTGGTGGCCGTGGGAGGCGCGATCCCGGTCGGCTACTACAAGGATCCCGTGAAGTCCGAGGCCACGTTCCGCATCTTCGAGGGTCAGCGCTGGACGGTGCCCGGCGACTGGGCGGAGGTGAACGAGGACGGCACCCTCACGCTGCTCGGCCGCGGCTCGGTGTGCATCAACACGGGGGGCGAGAAGGTGTTCCCCGAGGAGGTGGAGGAGTGCCTGAAGACGCACCCCGGTGTCCGTGACGCGGTTGCCGTGGGCATCCCCGACACCCGGTTCGGCGAGACCATCTGCGCGGTGGTCGAGGCCGAGTCCGGTTCGTCGCCCACGCTGACGGAGCTCAGCGACCACGTGAAGTCGCGCATCGCGGCCTACAAGGCACCGCGGAACCTGGTGGTGGTGCCCACCATCGGCCGTGCCCCGAACGGCAAGGTGGACTACAAGCGGCTCAAGCAGCACGCCATGGACGAGCTCGGGGTGAAGTGACGCACGCGGCGTCGCTGCGCGCCGGTCTCGCGGCCGGCGGATCCGTCCTCATGCCCGGGGTGTGGGACCCGCTGTCGGCGCTGCTCGCCGCGCAGGCGGGGTTCGACACTGTGTTCCTCTCCGGCTTCGCGCTCAGCGGCACGCTGCTGGGCGAGCCCGACATCGGCATCATCGGGCAGGCGGAGATGGCCGATGCCGCACGCCGCGTGTGCGCGGCGGTGCCGGAAGTGCGCGTGGTGGTGGATGCCGACACCGGCTACGGCGACGACTCCGACATCGTGCGCACAGTGGAACTGTGGGAGCAGGCCGGTGCCGCCGGCATGTTCCTCGAGGACCAGGAGTGGCCGAAGCGCTGCGGTCACATGGAGGACAAGCGCGTGGTGGGCCGCGACGAGTGGCTTTCGCGGTTGCGCACCGTGCTGCGGGCACGGACGGACCTTCATCTCACGGCGCGCACAGACTCGCTGGCCGTCGTGTCCCTGGACGAGGCAATCGAGCGCGCGAAGATGGCGCGTGACCTCGGGGTGGATGCCGTGTTCGTGGAGGCGCCGCGGTCGGTTGCCGACCTCGAGCGCATCGCCTCGGAGGTGACAGGCACCGTGCTGGTGGCCAACATGGTGGAGAAGGGCAAGACCCCGCTCCTCACGCCGGCGGAGCTGGCAGGTCTCGGCTTCCGTCTGGTGGTGTCACCCCTGTCGGGACTCCTGTCCGCGGCGCGGGCCCTCGGTGATGCATACGCACACCTGCGCCGGGAGGGCACCATGAGGGACGTGCTCGGCTCGATGACCACGTTCGACGGGTTCACCGAACTGGTGGGCCTGCAAAAGCACCTCGCAGACGGCACCGACGGCCGCTAGCCTCTCCCCAACGCATTAAGAGAGACCGACAGGTCCGGCAACCGGGGTTCAGTCCGCACGGTGCCTCCCCACGGGAGTGGGGGATGTGGTCCCGCAAGGGGCAACAGGCTGTCCCTCCCCGGTGCGAACGGAACACGCGCACGTCGCACGGACGGGAAAGGGACACCATGCAACCGACGCACCACTCGTTCGCGCCGTTCCCCGCCACCGGCGCATGGCTGCCCGGCGACCCGCCCGGCAACCGCCGTTTCCACACGTTCGCCGGGTCGCGCCCGTTCATCCTCGAGGGCGGCGGCCGGCTCACCGACGTGACCGTGGCCTACGAGACGTGGGGGACCCTGAACGCCGATGCGTCCAACGCGATCCTGCTGTGCCACGCATGGACCGGCGACAGCCATGTCAGCGGCCCGGCGGGCGAGGGTCACCCGACACCGGGCTGGTGGGAGGGCATCGTGGGGCCGGGCCGAGCCATCGACACCGACCGTTTCTTCGTGGTGTGCGCGAACGTGCTCGGCGGCTGCCAGGGCAGCACCGGGCCGGCCTCGACGCACCCGCAGGACGGCCGTCCGTATGCGCTGCGGTTCCCGGTGGTGACGATCCGCGACATGGTGCGCGCGCAGGCCTCCCTCGCCGACGCGCTCGGGGTGCACAGGTGGGCCTCCGTGGTGGGCGGCTCGATGGGCGGCATGCAGGTGCTCGAGTGGGCGATCATGTTCCCCGACCGGGTGGGGTCCATCGTGCCGGTGGCCACGTGCGCCGAGGCCAGTGCCCAGCAGATCGCGTGGGGCTCCATCGGCCGCCGCGCGCTCCTGATGGACCCGAAGTGGAACGACGGCGATTATTACGACGCCGGGCCCGACGGCGGCCCTTGGCACGGGCTCGCGGTGGCGCGCATGATCGCGCAGGTCACGTTCCGCACCGACAACAAGTTCAGCGAGAAATTCGGCCGCCGGCTGCGCAAGGAGGACTTCCACGAGGACGGTCTGCACCTTCTCTCCCGGTTCGAGGTGGAGGGCTACCTCGACCACCACGGCGAGCGTCTCGTGCGGCGGTTCGACGCAAACAGCTACCTCTACATCGCGAAGGCCATGGACCTCCACGACGTCGGCCGCGGCCGCGGAGGCACCGCGAGGGCGATGTCACGCATCACCGCGCCGACCCTCACGCTCGGCATCAGCAGCGACATCCTCTATCCCGCGTACCAGCAGCAGACGATCCACGCACTCATCACGAACGGCGACGCGCGCAACCGGTACGTGGAGATCGAGAGCGACGAAGGTCACGACGGGTTCCTCATCGCCACGCTCCCGGTGGGGGAGCAGATCGAGGGGTTCCTCGATCAGGTCTGCTGAGCCGACATCGCGTCGAGCCGCTCCACGAGCGGGCTCGAGCGGGGGATGCGCAGGAGCGCGAGGCGGTCGCCCTGCAGTGTGTAGAGCACGTGCCCGTGGTGGTCGTCGGCGGCGCGACCGAGCACCGTGTAGGTGCCCGCGATGGTGCGCGAACCCGTGAACCCCGGCTGGAGGACGAGCGCGGTCCTTCCCACTCCGCCGCGCACCGGTTGCCAACGCCCCGGCCGTCCGCCGCGGGAATCCAGCACCCGGGCCCGGCTGATGAACCGGCTCCCGTCGCGGTCGACCCAGTGCGGTTCGTGTCGCCGGCCGAGCCACACCAGCGCCGTGAGCAGGACGACGAAGAGTGCCGATGTGAATGCGTTCAGCACCCTCTGTCCTCCTGTCGTGTCCGTGCCCGTCGGGGCGGCGGGTCGCATGAGAGACTAGGAGCGATGCGTTCCCCGTTGCTGTTCGCCGCCGATCTCACGGTGAACGCCGTTGCGTTCGGCATGGTGGCGCTCGGTGCCGCGCTGTTCATGGCGACACTGCGCTTCTGGCGCTCTGCCGGGGAGGACCCCGCAGCGCTCGCCCCGCTCGAGGTGATGGGCGACCGTCGTTTCGCCCGGGCCGACGAGGACGGCCGCGCCGCCATCCTGAACGGGGTGCGGCCCACCGGTGCCGAGCATCCCGCCGAGATAGTGGCGCCGCCCGTGCTCGACCACGAACCAGCCGAGCAGGTGCGAACCCTCAGGGACACGTTCGACCACACTGTCGACGCCGTCGACGTCGTCGAGGCGACGGCCGTGCCCCGGGTGATCGACCCGCTGCTGAGCCGCGCCACAGAGAATGACGAACCCGCCCGCTGAACGGGCACGACACGACAGGAGAGACACATGGCAGCGTTCGACCCCGACGAGATGATCGCCCGTTTCCGCGACCGCGCGGCGGCGGTGCGCAGGCGTCCCCTGCCGCCGGTGGCGGGGGAGGAGCGGCAGCTGTTCATCGCGCAGGCGGAGTCCGACTTCCGCGACTTCGCCATCATCGGTGATGCCGTCGCCACCCTCGACGACGGTGTGCTCACCCTGCGCATCGATCTGAACCCGAAGAAGTGAGCGCCCCTGCAGGCCAGGTGGCCCGCACCCGTCTCGGCCGGCGCGACGACATCCACGTGATCGCCGCGGTGACCGCGGTCTGTGCGTGGGGCATCGGTCCCATTCTGAACAAGTCGATGTCGGTGGGCACCCCGTCGATCGTGTTTGCCCGCATGGTGGTGGGTGTGCCGTTGATGGTGGGCATGGCCTACCTGCTCGGTGACGGGCTCAGCCGCCGGCTGATGAGGTCCACTGCGCTGCCGGGCATCCTGTTCTCGTTGTCGTTCATCACGGGTTTCGCCTCCATCAAGATGACGTCCATCGCGAACGCCACGCTGATGAGCAACCTCCAGCCGGTGCTCGTTCTGCTTGTTGCCGGTCGGCTGTTCGGCGAGCGCCTCACGGTGCGGCAACTGATGTACGGCGCGGCCTCACTGGGGGGAGTGCTGACCGTCGTGCTCGCGGCGGCGTCCACGAGCGGTGCCCACGTCAGCGGGGACGTCATGGCGGCGGCCAACGTGGTGATCTGGACCGGCTACTTCCTCATCGCCAAGCGGCAGCGCATGGAAGGTGTCGACAGCTGGTCTTTCCTCGCGGCGATCTTCATCTGGGCATCCGTCGTGGTGATCCCGTTCGGGCTGATTGCCTCTAGCGACCTCGGGCAGATGACAGGCCGTGACTGGTTGCTCGCCCTCGGCATGGCGGTGGGCCCGGGCATTGTCGGGCACGGACTCATGACATGGTCCCAGAGCCACGTGGGTGTCGCCCTGGCCTCCGTGCTGGGGCTGCTCAGCCCCGTGCTGTCGACCTCTCTCGCCTGGATGGTTTTCGACGAGGCACTCACCGCGGTTCAGATGGTGGGGGCAGCGATTGTCATCGTTTCGCTCGTTTTTCTCGTGCGGCAACAGCCCACACCGGCCGAGGCAGCCGTCCAGCGGGAGGAAATGTGACCCCGTTGCGGTCGGGGTGACCCTCGCTAGAATCAAAGGCTCACGCGGACGTGGCTCAGTTGGTAGAGCATCACCTTGCCAAGGTGAGGGTCGCGGGTTCGAATCCCGTCGTCCGCTCCAGTTGTTCCCTGTTCGGGGTCGTCAGTCCACCGACCGGCTGATGGTCACGCGCGATTCCTCGATCGAGCGGGACACGATGCGAAGCAGTGCCGTTCCGATGGCGGGGACTCGCTCCTGCGCGACGTTGGCGAGGTGGGTCCATCCCTCCTGGTGACCCGATACCTCGTGGGTCACGCGCACCACCCTGAAGAGCGTGTAGACCTCGCCGTTCTCCGTCACTTCCGTGAACAGCGGGTCGTCGACGAAGTCGCCGACGCTGGTTCCCTCCGGGAGGAGTCTGAAGGCCGGTTCGCTCATTGTTCGGACACACCCGTGAGCGTCGGCTCAGGAGAAATCCGGCACTCTCACGAGGGAGGCACGGACCACCGCGAGCTGGGTGCGGCGGGTGAGTCCGTTCACGTGGAGGATGTGCTCGATCCGGTTGCGCACGGTCTGCAGCGGGGCGCCCACCGTCACCGCGATGTCGGCATCGGGCAGGCCGGCGCCCACCAGGTCGGCGATGTCGGAGTCGTCGCCCGGCTCCACCGCGAGTCCGCGCGCGAGAAGACCCGGCGGCAGGCCGAGACCACGGAGGATCGGCTCGTCTGCAAGTCGCACCCGTCCCGTGACGATCGCGCCGATGTGGGCTCCGAGCGTCGCCGGGGCGGCACCCGTCTCGACGAGACCGTGGAAACCCGAGAGGGCGGCCTTCACGATGAGCGGCCGGGTGATGTGCTCGGACGCGGCCACGAAGAACGGGGCCGACTCCACGGGCACGCGAGCCGACACACGGATTGTCCGGGCGAGGTCGGCGCGGTCGACGGGGAAGACGATTGCGTCAGGTTCGTCGGTTCGCAGTGTCGCTGCGATCTGTGCGCCCGACGTCCCCGTGCCGAGAAGCCGGATGCCGTCGAGCGTGGCGAGCGTGCCGATCATCGGCTCCAGACCGTCATTGTCGGAACGGGCGACGAACAGGTTGATGGTGGGTTCACCGACCAACTTCGCACCTGTCCGCGTCGGCCCACATGTGAGCGACACTAGACCCTGCACACCCATGGTGCACCAGTGACGAACAACATCTGTCGGGTTCATGCGCCGGTGCCGTGGCAGTCGGGTTACGATCGTCACGGTAGGTCATGAGGGTCGTCGTTGCAGGAGCAGGTATCGGCGGCCTTGCAGCCGCACTGATGCTCTCCCGCTCGGGCCACGAGGTCACCGTGTTCGAGCAGTCGCCCGCACCCGGCGAGGTGGGCGCCGGGATCCAGATGAGTCCCAATGCCCGGCGCGTGCTCGCGCACCTCGGCCTCGAGGACGCGTTCGCGGCCGTCGCCACGCACCCGGAGAGAATCGTGCTGCGGCGCTGGGCGGACGACCGCGAACTGCGGGTCAGCCCGCTCGGAGAGGGTTTCCGCGAACGGTTCGGATTCCACTTCGCGAACGTGTCGCGACCCGACCTGATGTCGGTCCTGACCGGTGCCGTCGCGGACGAACCGCGAATCACGGTGCAGACCGGTACGAAGGTGATGTCGGCCGGCACCCGTGCCGATGGCACTGCCGTGGTCGGACTCGCCGACGGCGACGAGATTGCCGCCGACATCGTTGTGGGCGCCGACGGCATCCACTCGCGCGTGCGTGCGGCAGTGTGGGGGCGGGACACCGCCCGCTTCAGCGGGTCGGTGGCCTACCGGATGCTGATTCCCCGCGAGAAGGTGGCACACCTGCCGGTGGAAACCACGAACCGTCTGGGGCCCGGCGGGCACATCGTCACCTACTTCGTCGGCCGCGGGCAGTCGCACCTGAACGTGGTGGCCATCACGGCCGAGGATTCATGGGACGTCGAGTCGTGGAACGAACCGGCAGACCCCGACGAGATGCGCTCGCGATTCGTCGGTTGGTCCGACACCGTGTGCGGCATCCTCGCGCACGCCGACAGCGGGGTGTTCCGGTGGGCCCTCCACGACCGCGAGCCGATGCCGTCGTGGGGCAGGGGTGGGGTGACTCTTCTCGGGGATGCCTGCCACCCGATGCTGCCCTTCATGGCCCAGGGTGCCTGCCAGTCGATCGAGGACGCTGCAGTTCTTGCCGGCTGCCTGTCGGGGGTCGACACGGCCGGTCCGACGGCGCATGCCGCCCTGCAGCGCTACGAGGGCATCCGGAGGGAACGCACGGCCCGTGTGCAGCGACAGTCATGGGAGAACCGCATCGTGTTCCACCTGCCCGACGGCCCCGAGCAGGAGGCCCGCGATTCGGTGTTCGCCGGCGCGGACGCCGGGCCGTCAATGGACTGGCTGTACGGGCACGACCCGCTCGCGCAGGATGGCTGATCCGTCCGGGGTGGTCACGCAACGGGAGTAGGTTGCGCCCGTGAGACAGCTGTCTGGCCTGGACGCCACCTTCCTCCACATGGAGTCGAAGACCACATTCGGCCACGTGTCGGGTCTCGGTCTCTACAGCCGCCCGACGCCCGATTTCGATCCCTACGAGACGGTGTACGGACGGTTCGCCGCGTTGGCCGGCCACGTCGGCCCGCTTCACCAGAAGCTCCACCGTGTGCCGTTCGGGCTCGACCACCCGTACTGGGTGGCGGACGAGAACTTCGACCTCGAGTACCACGTGCGTCACCTCGGTCTCGCGCCGCCCGGCAACGAGATGCAGCTCACCGAGCAGGTGGCACGCATCTTCGGCCGAGCGCTCGACCGCACGCGCCCCCTGTGGGAGGTGTACGTCATCGAGGGTCTCGAGGACGGCCGCTGGGCGCTGATGACCAAGTTCCACCACTCATCGATCGACGGCGGCGCGGGAGTGGTGCTGCTCAACATGCTCACTGATTCGTCCCCCGAGCCGCGCGACGACTACCTGCCCGTGCCGATACCCGAGGAGTCCGCACCCGGCGAGATGGAGATGCTGCGCACGGCGGTCACGAAACTGGCTGTCAACCCCGTGCGTTCGGTGCGCCTGCAGCTGCGCGTGATGCAGGGTCTGATGGACTCCCTCGGCATCGCACCCGCGAGCCAGGTGACACGCACGGTTCGCCGTACTGTCCGTGCCGTCACGCGCCGGCCCGACGCACAGCGCCCGACCGCTGCAGAACGGGTGAGACTGCCGCTCACGCCGGCGCCGCCCACGCCGTGGAACCGCACCATCACCGCGCACCGGCGGTTCGCGATGCGGTCGGCACCGCTCGACACGCTGAAGGCACTGAAGACGGCCTCCGGCGGAACGGTGAACGACATCGTGATGGCCATCTGTGCAGGGGCGCTGCGTTCCTACCTGCTGCGCCACGGCGCCCTGCCCGACCGTCCGCTGCGCGCGATGGTGCCTGTCTCGTTCCGCACCGGGGAGGAGGAGGTGCCCTGGACGAACATGGTGTCGGGCATCGTCGCCGACCTGCCGACCGACTGTGCCGATCCGGTCGAGCGCGTCCGTCGCTGTCACGAGGCCATGGAGGTTGCCAAGCGTCAGTTTGAGCTGATCCCCGCTGATGCGATCGCGCAGGGAGCGCAGGCAACGTCGCCGCTGCTTGCCACCGCCGCCACGCGACTTGCATCGAGTCTGCGCTGGGCCGACCGGGCGAACGTGCTGCCCACCAACGTGGTGATCTCCAACGTGCCCGGCCCCCGCTCGCCGCTGTGGTTCGGTGGGGCACAGCTGGAGAACTACGTGCCGCTGTCCATCGTCACCGACGGCATGGGGCTGAACATCACCGTGCACAGCTATCTCGACCGGCTGGACTTCGGTCTCATCGCCTGCCGCGAGCTGGTGCCCGACCTGTGGGACCTGCTCGACATGCACTTCGACGAGATCGACTCACTGTGCCGGGCCTACGGCGTCCCTCTCACGCAGCCAGCGACCTGAGCCGCCCGAGCAGTGCGTCCTGCTCCTGTGCGGTCAACGCCGCCTCCAGCCACGGCACGAGGATCTCGTTCTCCTTCGCGAAGTGGAGCGAGATCACGGCGTGCAGACCGTAGAGGACGCGCCGCAGTGCCCGCGTGGTCTCCTCCGACGGCTCCCGTGACACCACGAGTGACCCGTGGAGGTCACTCAGTTCCGCCGACAGCCTGTTGATCTCCACGTGCTCGCGACGCAGGGTGTCGATGGACACCCCTGTGCTCGTCGCGCGCTCGACCGCGTCGTAGAGCACCTCGTCCTCGCTGCGCGCATGGCCGTCCAGCTCGCGCAGCACGAACTGCAGCACCGCGTCGGTCATGTCGCGCAGCACGGGGTGCGGCGCGCTCCCCACGGCATGGGCCGCCGCGAGGATGGACTCGAGATGCGGCTCGAGGTTGCGGTGTTCATGGTGCAGATGCTGGGTGAGTGCTGTCACGGTGCCTCCTTCTCCCCGGGGAACCTACGGAGCGGCATCCCGCACCGTGAAGGCACTCGCGTACCTGCATCCCGAAGCCGATGCCCGCACCGTGCGCGCGACGACCGGACCCGTACCCTCGCCGCGTGACGCACGCGCCACCCCACCGGCACCCGCGCGGGGCACTGCGCGCACCCCGGCACACGGCAGCGCACCTGCTCGGCCGTCAGTTCCGCAGCCCCATCATCCTCCTTCTCGCGTTCTCCTCCGTCCTGTCGTTGCTGCTCGGGGAGTTCACCGACTCCGCGATTGTGCTCGTGATCATCGTTGCGAGCGGTGTCCTCGGGTTCGTGCAGGAGAGGGGGGCGGTCCACGCCGTGGACGCACTGCTCGACTCGGTGCAGACGCACTGCGATGTGCTGCGCGACGGTGTGCCGCTGCGACTCACGGTGGAGGAGGTTGCCGAGGGTGACGTCGTGGTGCTGAAGACCGGTGACGTGGTGCCGGCCGACTGCACGGTGCAGGAGTCCCGCGGGATGTCCGTGAACGAGTCCATCCTGACCGGCGAGCATCACGCCGTCGACAAGAGATCGGCCGGGGACGACGCGGGCCGGCTGTTCATGGGCACCCACGTGGAGAGCGGCTCGGGAACCGCCGTCGTCACCGCAACGGGCCCGGCGACGAGGTTCGGCGAGCTCGTGGGGCATGTCTCGCGACGCCACGTCCCGACATCCTTCGAGCGGGGCGTCACGTCGTACGGCCGGCTGCTCGCCCGCACCATCTCCGTGCTCGTCGGGGCCGTCCTCGTGCTCAACGTCCTCGCGCACAGGCCGTTGGTCGAGTCGGTCCTGTTCTCTCTCGCGCTGGCCGTGGGCCTCACCCCCCAGATGCTCCCGGCAATCATCACCTTCAGCCTCTCCCGGGGCGCTGCGGCGATGGCGGCCGGCGGTGTGGTGGTGAAGCGGCTCGACTCGATCGAGGACATCGGTGCCATGGACATCCTCTGCACCGACAAGACGGGCACCGTCACGTCGGGCATCGTCACGGCCGAGGCGGCAGTGGACGTGGACGGCCACGACTCGGTGGAGGTCGCCCGGCTCGCGGTGGTCAATGCCGCGCTCCACACCGGTTACCCCAACCCGCTGGATGACGAGATCGTGGCGAGCCTCGGCGGGGACACGGCACTGCCCCGTCTGGTGGCGGAGGTCCCGTTCGACTTCGAGCGTCGTCTGCAGTCGGTGGTGGTGGAGGACGCGGGTTCGTTCGTGCTTGTCACCAAGGGATCGTTCGACGAACTGTGGGCCCGGTGCCGCGCAGCCCGCGCGGGAACAGGGCTGCTGCCGCGGGTGGAGGCGGAGCCGGGGGTGATGGAGGCGGTGAGGGAACACTCCTCCGACGGGGCGCGGCTGATCGCCGTGGGCACGCGTGTGCTTGCACGGGACGAGACTCCCCTCGAGGACGACCTCGTCCTCGAGGG
>JBMUAQ010000035.1:0-18350 GCA_049454855.1 Ilumatobacteraceae bacterium | reverse complement strand
GACGAGAGGAGTTCCGTCGATGCGGCTCACGTGCAATCCGGCGGCCTCGGCCACGGCGGCTGGTGCGGCGGAATCCCACTGGTACATGCCGCCGTCGTGGATGTAGATGTCGGCCTCGTTCATCACCACCGACATGGCCTTCGCCCCCGCACTGCCGAGCCTGTACGCATCGCAGTCGAGCTTGTTCGCCACGATCACCGCCGCATACGGGGCGCGGTTGCGCGAGGTGACGAGCCGCCATTTCCCGCCGGGGTGAGGGGCAAGTTCGGGCGCAGGGGAGGTGCAGAACACCCGTTCCACCGTGGGCAGCGACACCGCGCCGGCCGTGAGACTGCCGCGCTCCCACAGCGCCACGTGCACGGCCCAGTCGGCGCGGCCGTCCCCGTACTCGTTCGTGCCGTCCAGCGGGTCGACGATCCACACGCGGTCGGCCGCGAGGCGTCGCCGGTCGTCGGCACCCTCCTCCGACAGCACGATGTCGTCGGGGCGGGCGGCACGGAGCGCGTCCATCAGGAAGTTGTGCCCGAGCATGTCGCCTGAGTCGCAGAGCTGCCAGTGGGTGGTGCCCCGTGAGACCAGTTCCGTGCGGTGGGCAACCAGCAGTTCCCCGGCCACCTCCGCGAGCCGTGCCGCGAGCGTGTGGTCGTCGAGCGTCGCCCAGTCCGCGGGGATGTCGCGGCTCACTGGTTCCCGCGCACCATCTCGAGAGCGTCGCGCACCAGTGCCCTCGCCTCGTCCTCGCTCGCCCCCTGTGCCACCAGCGTCTGCACACGGCGCTCGATGCGCTCCGCGATGGCCTCGTCGAACACGTCGATGCGCGGACGGTCGGACGCAGCCGTGACGGCAATCAGCACCACGGCAGTGACCGCGGTGACCATGCCGATGGTGAGCACCCAGCCCGCATTGTTCCCGTTGATGCTGGAGACGATGATTCCCGCGATCCCGGCCACGAACACCAGCGCACTCAGGGGTCGCAGCACGCGGCGGAACACCCCGTTCACCTCGCCAGCGGCTTGTACTTGATGCGGTGGGGCTGGTCGGCCGCGGTGCCGAGCTCCTTGCGGCGCCACGCCTCGTACTCGGAGAAGTTGCCCTCGAACCAGCGCACCTGGCTGTCGCCCTCGAACGCCAGCACGTGCGTCGCGATGCGGTCGAGGAACCAGCGGTCGTGGCTGATCACCACGGCACACCCGGGGAAGGCCTCCAGCGCGTCCTCGAGCGCGCGGAGCGTGTCGACATCGAGGTCGTTCGTGGGTTCGTCGAGCAGCAGCATGTTCCCGCCGCGCTTCAGCAGTTTCGCGAGGTGCACCCTGTTGCGCTCACCGCCGGAGAGATCGCCCACCATCTTCTGCTGGTCGCTGCCCTTGAAGTTGAACGATGCCACGTACGCGCGGCCGTGCACCTCGCGGCCGCCGACCTTCATGTGCTCGACGCCGTCGGTGATCTCCTCGTACACGGTCTTCTTCGGGTCGAGGTCGTCGCGGTTCTGGTCGACGTAGCTCATCTGCACCGTGTCACCGACGGTGACCAAGCCTGCGTCGGGTGCCTCCTGGCCCGCGAGCATGCGGAACAGAGTGGTCTTGCCCGCACCGTTCGGGCCGATGATGCCCACGATGCCCGCCGGCGGTAGGTCGAACGAGAGGTTGTCGATCAGCAGGCGGTCGCCGTAGCCCTTCGTGAGTCCCTCGACCCTGATCACGGTGTCGCCGAGGCGCGGACCCGCAGGGATCGCGATCTCGAGTCGGTCGGGGCCGTGCTCCGCTGCGAGCGCCTCGGCATGCAGCTTCTCGTACGCTGACAGACGCGCCTTGCCCTTCGCCTGCCGCGCCTTCGGCGACATCTTCACCCACTCGAGCTCGCGCGCGAGCGTGCGGGCACGCGTCTCGCTGGCCTTCTCCTCGGCCTCGAGACGGGCCTTCTTCTGGTCGAGCCAGCTCGTGTAGTTGCCCTCGAACGGGAAGCCGCGACCACGGTCGAGCTCGAGGATCCACTTCGCCACGTTGTCGAGGAAGTAGCGGTCGTGGGTGATGGCCACCACCGTGCCGTGGTACTCCTGCAGGAACCGCTCGAGCCAGTGCACGGATTCCGCATCGAGGTGGTTCGTGGGCTCGTCCAGCAGGAGCAGGTCGGGTCGCGAGAGGAGGAGCCTGCACAGCGCGACCCTGCGGCGCTCGCCGCCCGAGAGTGTGGTGACGTCGGCGTCGTTCGCCGGGCAGCGCAGCGCATCCATCGCGATCTCCACGTTGCGCTCGAGGCTCCACGCGTCGGCGGCGGCGATCTTGTCCTCGAGGTCGGCCTGGAGGGCGCCCACCTTGTCGTAGTCGGCGTCGGGGTCACCCCACATCGCCATCACCTCGTTGTAGCGGTCGATCAGGGCCTTCACCGGGGCCACACCGTCCATCACGTTGCCCAGCACGTCCTTGGCGGGGTCGAGGTGAGGCTCCTGCTCGAGCAGACCCACGGTGAAACCGGGGGTGAGGCGGGCCTCACCCGAGTAGCCGTCGTCGAGGCCGGCCATGATGCGCAACAGGCTGGACTTGCCGCTGCCGTTCGAGCCGATCACCCCGATCTTTGCGCCGGGGTAGAAGGACAGGGAGATGTTCTCGAGAACCGTCCTGTCGGGTGGGTAGAAGCGGCCGAGTTTGTGGCAGGTGTAGATGAACTCGTGGGCCATGACCGGTCCGAGGTTAGTGGGGGAGCCCCGGTTCCACCCTGCCCGCGACCGTGGCTGGTACCTTGACCATGTGTCCGCCCCCTGGGCGCAGACGAAGGGAAACGTCATGACCGCAGCAGAGCTGTTCAGCCAGTACTTCATCGGGAACTTCTGGTTCCGCTACCTCCACGTGCTTGCCGGCATCACGTGGATCGGCCTCCTCTATTACTTCAACCTCGTGCAGGTGCCCGGGTTCGCCGCGTTCGGCGACGAGGGCAAGGCCCGCAACATCGCCATCAAGGAGATTGCCACGCGCGCACTGTGGTGGTTCCGCTGGGCGGCCATCGCCACCCTCGTCACGGGTCTCCTCATCGTCGGTCTCGTGCCCGACTACATGAACGACTTCCTCAACCACGCGGGCGACGACCCGGCGAACGCCAAGAATGCGGCGATCACCGTGGGCATGCTGCTCGGCATCACCATGGCGGCCAACGTGTGGATGATCATCTGGAAGAACCAGAAGGTCGTCATCGCGAATGCGGTCAACGTTCTCGACGGCAAGGAAGCCGACCCCAACGCCGCGGCCGCCGGCCGTCGTGCGCTCCTCGCATCGCGCCAGAACGTCATCTTCTCGTTCGCAATGCTCTTCAACATGATCGGGGCGGCGCATTTCTATCCCGAGACCTTCTCGGCCACCAGCGGGAACGCCAACACCTTCGTCATCATCTCGGTGGTCATCTGCGCTCTTCTCCAGCTGAATGCACTCGGCAAGTTCGGAGGCACGGCCGCCGGCAACAAGATGCTGAAGCCGTACGAGTCCCACAAGAACGCCCTCATCACGGGCGGCGTCCTGTGGCTGGTGCTCTTCGTGCTCTCCGTCATCCTGATGGGATGACGCCCGCGGGCCGTGCGGGCCCGTTGCGGGTCGGTGTCACCCGACGGTGAGGGTTGCCCTCATGTTCGAGTGGCCCGGCACGTCACAGATCAACGTGTAGGTGCCGGCCTCGAGCGTCACGGTGCCGGAGTCCACGGAGCCCTTCTTCTCGATGACGAGACGGAAGTTGGGCACCTTGGTGTCGTCCTTCGCGATGATGAGGGTGTGGCGCACGGTGTCCTCGTTGGAGTAGCCGACCAGCACCTCGCCGGCCTTGGCCGTGTAGGACTCCGCGTCGAAGCGAAGTGACGGCACCGCCCTGACCAGCAGGCCGACATCGGCCGGGAGGGTCTCGGCCGGGGTGGACGACCCGCCGCCGCACGCGGCGAGGACACCCAGGGACGCAGTGGCAAGGACGGCGCGGAGGGGGGTTCGCATGGTTCGGAATCTACTGCTGGGTGACGGGAGAGGCACACCGCCGGCAGGCCTGCGGAAGTACCATTTGTCACGAGGCACAAGGGCGTGCCTCCGACAGAAGGCGGCACATCCCCATGGCTGACATCGCTGAGCGTTCGCAGGACTTCGGCGCGAACTCGTGGCTCGTCGAGGAGATGTACGAGCAGTTCCGCAACGACCCCTCCGCGGTGTCCGAGGCATGGCGCGAGTTCTTCAGCGACTACAAACCGTTGATGTCGCAGCCGGGTGCCGTTCACCCCGCGCCGCAGGGCAACGGAAGCGTCCCCGTGGCCGAACGTCCTGCGCCCGCTGCGCCCGCTGCCTCTGCTCCCGCCGCTCCACCTGCCGCCGCGCCGGCCGACCCGGCAGGGGAGCCGATCCGCGGTGTGGGTGCCGCAATCGTCACGAACATGGAGCGCAGCCTCGGTGTGCCCACGGCCACCAGTTTCCGCAACGTTCCCGCGCGTCTGCTCGAGGTGAACCGCAAGGCGATCAACGACTACCGCAGCCGCCACGGCCTCTCGAAGGTGTCGTTCACGCACATCATCGCCCACGCGATCGTGCGCTCGATTGCCGATGCAGTGCCCGTGATGCGCAACACGTTCACCGTCGGCCCCGACGGCAAGCCGCTGCTCGTGCGCAACGACCACGTGAACGTGGGTCTCGCGGTCGACGTGGACAAGGGTGACGGGACCCGCAATCTCGTTGTGCCGGTACTGCGCGAGGCCGACACCATGACCTTCGGCCAGTTCCTCGTGGCATACGACGACATCATCCGCAAGGTCAAGGCCAACAAGCTCACCGTGGCCGACTTCCAGGGCGCCAACGTGAGCATCACGAACCCCGGCACCATCGGCACGGTGCAGTCGGTGCCGCGTCTCATGCCCGGCCAGGGCGTGATTGTGGGTGTCGGCAGCATCGACTACCCGGCCGAGTTCCAGGGCGCCGACGAGGCCAACCTGAACACACTCGGCATCTCGAAGGTCGTCACGGTCACGAGCACGTACGACCACCGCATCATCCAGGGTGCCGAGAGCGGCCTGTTCCTGAAGCGCGTGCATGAGCTGCTGCTCGGCGAGCACGGCTTCTACGACAACCTGTTCTCCGACCTCGAGATCCCGTACCGCGCGGTGCGGTGGTCGAACGACCACAGCCCGATGAACCGCGAGGAGATGCTGATGCACAAGCAGATGCAGGTGAGCCTGCTCGTGCGCGTGCACCGGGTGCGTGGACACCTCATTGCGGACCTCGACCCGCTCCGCTGGAAGGAGCCCGGGCTGCCGAAGGAGCTCGACCCCGACACCTACGGGTTCACCATCTGGGACCTCGAGCGCGAGTTCCTCACCGGCGGCGTGGCCGGCAGCGCGAAGATGAAGCTCGACGAGCTGCTCGGCGTGCTGCGAGACGCGTACTGCCGCACCATCGGCATCGAGTACATGCACATCCAGGACATGGCCGAGCAGCGCTGGATCCAGTCGAAGGTCGAGGGCGCCACCTGGACCCCCACCCTCGACGAGAAGCTGCGGATACTCGAGCGCCTGAACGCTGCCGAGGCGTTCGAGAAGTTCCTCGCCACGAAGTACGTCGGCACCAAGCGGTTCGGTCTCGAGGGCGCGGAGTCCATGATCCCGATCCTCGACGAGGTGCTGTCGTCGGCGGCCGATGACGGCATGCACGGGGCGGTCATCGGAATGCCCCACCGCGGTCGCCTCAACGTGCTGGCCAACATCATGGGCAAGGACTACGACACGATCTTCAAGGAGTTCGAGGGTCACGTGAACCCTGACTCGGTGCAGGGCAGTGGTGACGTGAAGTACCACCTCGGTGCGCACGGGTCGTACGCATCCGCTGCCGGCAACTCGATCGACGTCGAGCTCGGCGCCAACCCGAGCCACCTCGAGACGGTGAACAGCATCGTGCAGGGGATGGTGCGCGCCAAGCAGGACAAGATCCAGCCGCCGGGTGTGTACAGCGTGGTCCCCATCCTCATGCACGGCGATTCCGCGTTCGCGGGGCAGGGCGTCGTTGCCGAGGGTCTCGCGATGTCCGACCTCACCGGCTACCGCGTCGGGGGCACCATCCACCTCGTGGTGAACAACCAGATCGGCTTCACCACCGCACCCGAGCACTCGCGTTCCTCGCAGTACGCAACCGACGTGGCGAAGATGGTGCAGGCGCCGATCTTCCACGTGAACGGCGACGACCCGGAGGCCTGCGTGCGTGTCGCGCGCCTTGCCTACGAGTACCGCCAGAAGTTCCACAAGGACGTGGTGATCGACCTCATCTGCTACCGCCTGCACGGCCACAACGAGGGTGACGACCCGAGCTACACCCAGCCGCTCATGTACCGGGCCATCGCCGAGAAGCGGCCGGTGCGCAAGATGTACGTGGAGAGCCTGGTGAAGCGCGGCGACATCAGCCTCGAGACCGCCGAGCAGTCCCTGCAGGACTACCAGTCGAAGCTGCAGGGTGCCCTCGACACCGCCCGTGCGAAAGTGAACAAGGAGGGCCGCGCCGCACGTCCGCCGCAGCCCGTCGGCGTGCTCCCGCACGTGAACACCGGGGTCAGCCGCGCCGTCGTCGACAAGGTGTTCCGCCAGCTCACGAACTACCCCGAGGGATTCACCGTGCACCCGAAACTGGTGCGCCAGTTCGAGCAGCGCGTGAAGCAGTACGAGACCGACGGTGACGTGGAGTGGGCGGTGGGCGAGGCCCTCGCGATCGGCTCGCTCGTGCTCGAGGGTTTCGACGTGCGTCTCGCCGGCGAGGACTCCCGTCGCGGCACGTTCAGTCAACGTCACGCGACCCTGGTGGACAACACGAACGAGGCCCGCTGGACGCCGCTGCAGAACCTGGAGGGTGCCACCGGCAGCTTCTGGGTGTACGACTCCCTTCTGTCCGAGTACGCGGCGCTCGGCTTCGAGTACGGGTACTCGCACGCCAACCGCAACGCGCTGGTGATGTGGGAGGGCCAGTTCGGCGACTTCGTGAACGGGGCGCAGATCGTCATCGACCAGTACCTGGTCGCGGCCGAGGACAAGTGGAAGCAGCAGAACGGGCTGGTGCTCCTTCTCCCTCACGGTTACGAGGGACAGGGCCCGGAGCACTCCAGCGCCCGCATCGAGCGCTTCCTGCAGTCGTGCGCCGAGGACAACATCCAGGTCGTCAACGCCACCACGGCAGCCCAGTATTTCCATGTGCTGCGGCGCCAGCTGCACCGCGAGGTGCGCAAGCCACTAGTGATCTTCACGCCCAAGCAGCCGTTGCGCATGAAGGAGAGCCGCTCGCGCATCGAGGAGTTCCTCGACGGGTCGTTCCGTGAGGTCATGGATGATCACCGTGTCGCCGACCGTTCGTCGGTGAGGCGCGTCGTCCTGTGCAGCGGCAAGGTGGCGTGGGACGCCATGAACGAGCGCGACAAGCGCGGTGCACCCGTCGCCGTCGTGCGGGTGGAGCAGCTGTACCCGTTCCCGCTCGAGCAGATCAACGAGACGCTCTCGCACTACCCGAACGCCCGCGAGATCGTGTGGCTGCAGGAGGAGCCCGAGAACATGGGCCCCTGGCACTTCGTGGAGCACCTGATCTGGCGCGTGAAGGAGCGTGGCTACGACCTCCGTGCGGTGACCCGTGTTGCCTCCGGCAGCCCGGCCACCGGCTCGAGCACCATCCATGCGCAGGAACTCGCCGACCTCATGGACGAGACCTTCGCGGGTCTCTGAGACGCGTCAGCCGAACGGCAGACCGAGAATCGACGACAGCTCGGCGAGTGCAGCGCCGGGTTCGCCCACCTTCACGGTGCGCATGCCCATCGCCGCCGCCGGCTTCAGGTTGATGCCGAGGTCGTCGAGGAACACGCATTCCGCCGGGTGCACCCCGAGCAGGTCGCACGCAATCTCGTAGAAGCGCGGTTCGGGCTTGCGGCAGCCGACCTTGCTGCTCTCCACCACGTGGTGAAACCTGTCCATCACGGCCCGCACCGCGGCACTGCGTTCGTCGGATGGTTCGCCGCGGCTCACCACGTTGTTCGTGAGGCACGCGGCGAGGTACCCGGCCCCGATGACCGCGTCGAGTGCGGCGACCATCGCGGGCCGGATGTCGCCGGAGAGGAGCGAGAGCACATCGGCGCCGGGGATGCGGTGACCGAGAGCCTCGCTCGCCCGGGCGAACAGGGAGTCGAACTCCGCGGGCGTGATCTCGCTGCGTTCCAGGAGGGCCCATGCGTTGGTGTCGGGATCCGTGGCGTTCACCCGGCGGATGATGTCGCGCGGAAGGCCCCTTGAGTCCTCGTATTGGTTGAACGCCTCGAAGGGGCTCGAGAGGATGACACCACCGAAGTCCCACAGGACGGCCCTGATCCGAGGTTCTGGCACGTCCTGCACACTACGTGGACCGCTCCCGGGCCGTCCGACCGGGCACCCCGGTGGTTGACTGGAGAGGTGACCAAGCACGTGATCGTCGACGGATCCAACATCGCCACGGAGGGCCGCTCGAGCCCCAGCCTCGCCCAGCTGAGCGATGCTGTCACGGCGTTCATGAAGGAGTACCCGAACGCCAAGGTCACCGTGGTGGTCGATGCGACGTTCGGGCATCGCATCGCGCGCAAGGAGGTGGCCGAGTTCAACAAGGCCATCGAGCACAACGAACTGGTCGCCCCGCCCGCGGGTGCCATCGGTCGGGGGGATGCCTTCATCCTCGCCATCGCCGACAAGGCGCGCGCCACGGTGCTGTCGAACGACAGCTACCAGGAGTTCCACGGCAAGTACAGGTGGCTCTTCGACGAGGGCCGCCTGATCGGGGGCAAACCGGTGCCGCACGTCGGGTGGGTGTTCGTCGAGCGCGTCCCCGCCCGCGGACCCACCAGCCGCAAGTCGGTGAGAACCGGCAAGGTCGTGCACAAGGAACACACACCGAGCCCGGAGGCCAGCAAGCCGATGCCGGTGCCGAAGGCGCCCCCGCCCGGCGCGCGCGTCAACCCCGCTCCGGCCGGCCGGGTGCGGATGGCGAACGAGGTCATGCCCTATCTCGCGTTCGTGGAGAAGAACCCCGTGGGTACCTCCGTCAACGCCGTCATCACGGAGTACAACGCCAACGGGCTCACGGTCTCGATCGGTGAGATCAACGGCTACATGCCCCTGCGCAACGTGTCGGCACCGCCGCCGCGCAGCGCCCGCGAGTCCTTCAAGCTCGGAGACAAGGTGACGCTCGTGGTGGTGGGATACACCGCATCCCGCCGCAGCGTGGATCTCGCGGTGCCCGGTGTGGTGAAGGTCGAGCCGCCGGCGAAGGCTGCCCCGGCCCGGAAGGCCGCAGGAAGCAGGACACCTGCCAAGAAGGCGGCGGCAGGGAAGGCGGCGGCAGGGAAGGCCCCGGCTGTGAAAAAGGCGCCGGCCAAGAAGGCCGCGGCCGCGAAGAAGGCTGCCCCCGCACGGAAGGCCCCGGCTGCGAAGAAGGCACCGGCCAAGAAGGCCGCGGCCGCGAAGAAGGCTGCGCCGGCACGCAGGGCGTGACCACACCTTCGCCGCCGGTGGTCGGCTTGGCTACCTTGCTCTCGTGCTGATTGCTGCCTGGAACGTGAACTCACTAAAGGCGCGTCTTCCGCGCGTGGAGGAGTGGCTCGACCGTGTGCGCCCTGACGTTCTCTGCATGCAGGAGACCAAGCTCGCGAATGATGCATTCCCTGCGGGGGTGATGGCCGGGCTGGGTTACGAGAGCGCCCACTTCGGCCAGGGGCAGTGGAACGGTGTGGCCATCGTGTCTCGCGTGGGACTCGACAACGTGCTCCCGAACTTCGCGGCCGGTGTGGAGCCCGACCACGAGGCGCGCATCATCACCGCGACGTGCGGCGGTGTCCGGGTGTCGTCGGTGTACGTGCCGAACGGCCGTGAACTCGACCACGACCACTACCGCTACAAGCTGTCGTGGCTGAAGAGGCTGCGCCAGCACCTCGATGCGGACTCCAGCCCGGATGACGACGTCGTCGTCACGGGGGACTTCAACATCGCCCCCGACGACCGCGACGTGTGGGACCCCGCGCAGTTCGTCGGCGCCACACACGTGAGCGAACCCGAGCGTGATGCGCTCCGCGAAGTCTGCGGGTTCGGTCTCGAGGACACCTTCCGCCTGTTCAACGGGGACGGCGGGGTCTTCAGCTGGTGGGACTACCGCGGCGGCTCGTTCCACAAGAAGCAGGGAATGCGGATCGACCTCGTTCTGGCGAGCAGGTCCGTTGCTGCCCGGGCGGTGTCGTCCACCATCGACCGCGAGGCGCGCAAGGGCGAGAAGCCGAGCGACCACGCGCCGGTGGTCCTGGAGATCGGCCCCCGATGACCGAGAAGGAGACCTTCACCTTCCCCCCGTTCCACGAGAGGGCGGTGCCGCTCACCGATGCCGACAACCTCCGGATCGAACTGACGCAGGCCACCAGGGAGCTCATCCGGGAGTCGTTCGTGTCCACGGCGTCGGATGAAGACATGCAGGCAGCCGTCGATGCCGTGCGCGCCGCCACTGAGGCAGTTGCGCGGGCCACCGGCCGGGACGTCGGCGCGTTCAACTCGAACTTCATGGACCGCAGCCCGTTCATGGGCCTGATGAACCCGCTCGCACCACCGATGGAGGCACGGCTCGACAGGGATCACGGCGAGCACGGTGCCGTCATCGGCACGGTCACGTTCCGCGAACCCCACGAGGGCCCGCCCGGTCACGTGCACGGTGGTTTCCTCGCGGCGGTGTTCGACGAGGTCCTCGGTCAGGCGCAGTCGCTGTCGGGCAGGCCGGGCATGACCGGGAAACTGTCGATCTCCTACCGTTCCCCCACCCCGCTCTTCCGTGAACTGACCGTGCGCGGGTGGATCGACCGCATCGACGGCCGGAAGATCTTCACGAGGGGGACCCTCCACGACGGCGACACGCTCTGCTGTGAGTCGGAGGGGCTGTTCATCTCCATGCCCACCGATCTCCTGCACCTCCTGCGCAAGGGGCGCGACACGGTCGACTCCACGGTGCCCCCGGAGTTCAGGTCACGGATGGCGGGCGAGAACAGCCAGCAGTGACTCGCCGTGCCGTGCCGCGAACGAGCGGTCGGTGATCTCGGCGACCCCGTCGATTGTGCCGGGCCGTTCGGCCGCCAGGCACAGCACCTGATGATCGGTGAGCAGTCCCGTGGCGTCGAGTCTCGTGCGACGGGCCAGAGTTGCCCGCCATTCGCGCAGCGCCTCCACCAAGGGGTCCGCGACGGGCGCAGCATCCTTCAGCCGGCGGACGGTGTCACCCGGCCCCGATCCGGAAGTGACGACGGTGGCCGACACCGGAAGAAGCGGGGAGCGCCGTCTGGTGCGGCCACGCCGTGCCGTGGCCCAGGTGACGGCCAGCTCGTCCGCGGCGCGGGTGAAGGCCACATAACCGAGCCGGGCCTCCTCGGCCTTCTCGGCCTTGGTGCGCGCCGAGGAGTGGGGGAGCCAGCCGTCCTCCGCCCCGGCCACCACGACCCCCCACCACTGACGGCCCTTGGCTGAATGGAACGTCATCACCTCCACGCCCTCGACGTCGGTGCGGTCGACCGAAGTGACCAACCACGACCCGAACCCGCGGCCGTCCACCCCGCGTCCCCGGTGCTCGTCGAGGTACGCGCGCATCAATCCCGCGAGCTCGCGGTTGGCGCTGCCGTCCTCGTCCTCGGTTCCGTCGAGAATGTCGGAGGACCAGACCGACATGGCCTCGCGTCCCTGGAGCGTCACCGCGTGGGCAAGGGCGGCGGCCCACTCCGGCCCGCGTCGCGACGACCGCACGGGTACTCCCGCCTCGCGGAGGGCAGTGGACATCTCGTCGGCAAGCGCGTTCGTCCGTGTCAGCACCGCGAGCAGGTTCCACGTGCCGCACCGCGCACGCATGTCGCCCACAAGGCGCACGACCTGCGCCGTCTCGTCGTTCTCGTCGGTGCACCCCACCCACCGGACCTCCCGTCCGTGCGGCCGGACCGAACGCGACTCCACCGTCTGTCCGCCGTTGCGCATCAGGCGTGTCGCTGCGTCGACCACCTCGGGGGAGCACCGGTAGTTGGAGGGCAACGACACCACCGTGGCTCCCGGGAGACCGGGAAGCTCGTCGAACAGCGTGTTGTCGGCGCCGTTGAACCCGTAGATCGCCTGGTGAGGGTCACCCACGAGAAAGAGATCGGGGGCGTCACCCACGAGCAGCCGCAGGAACGCGTACTGGAGCGGGTTCATGTCCTGTGCCTCGTCCACCGACACGTGCCGGAACATCTGGCGCACCGACACCGCGATGCGGGTGTCGCGCGCGGCCTCCCGGAGCACCCCCGCGATGAGGTCGTTCGTGTCCACCACACCGCGCCGTCGTTTCAGGTTGCCGTATCGCTCCACGATCGCGGCGAACTCATCGGTGCCGAGCACCCGCGACAGTCCGGCCACCCGCAGGGCCGCATCGGCGTCGCGCGGTTCGACCATGCGCACCGCCGCCCAGTCGACCGCGGTGGCGAGGGCACCCAGGTCGCCGCGGCGGAAACCGTCGCCGGCCGCGGACGCCAGGAGTGCTGCACGGCCCGTGGCCACGTTCGGCCGCGGACGGCCGTTGTCGTCGGCGATGCCGGAGAGCACGCGCAGCCCGAGGGCGTGGAACGTGTGCACGCTCGGGTTGCCGTCGATGCCCATGCGCCGCAGCCGGGTGCGCATCTCCGAGGCAGCCTGACGTGTGAACGTGATGGCGAGCACGCGGTCGGGTGATGCGCTGCCCGATGCCACCCGCCACGCGATGCGGCGCGTGAGAACGGTGGTCTTCCCAGAGCCCGCGCCCGCGCGGACCACCACCACGCCCGGGTCCGCGGTGACTGCCGCGCGCTGGTCGCGGTCGAGCCCTTCGAGAACCGCCTCCGGGGAGGTCTCGGTGTCGGGCGGCAGTCTCACGGGACGAAACTAGGCGGTGGCTACCATCGGCCACATGCCGTACCCGCGGAAACTGCTGAACGACAACGAGGAGATCGTCCTGGACCTTCACCCGCACTGGTGGTTTTATGCCGTCCAGTCGTTGTCCACAGCGGTTGTGGTCATCCTCGGGTTCTCCGTGAACTCGAACCTCGACGGCTGGAGCCGCACCGGTGCGGCCGCGCTGGTGCTCGGCGCCCTGGTGCTGTCGCTCGGCTGGTTGATCGTCACGCTCGTGAAATGGCGCACCACCTATTTCGTCGTCACGAACCACCGTCTCATCTCGCGACAGGGCATGCTG
Source organism: Ilumatobacteraceae bacterium (assembly GCA_049454855.1). Taxonomy (GTDB): domain Bacteria; phylum Actinomycetota; class Acidimicrobiia; order Acidimicrobiales; family Ilumatobacteraceae; genus UBA2093. The sequence continues at coordinate 5,133 of JBMUAQ010000035.1, read as the reverse complement.
GCGCGCAACAGCGTGGAGATCCCCCTCGACCGCATCGCAAACGTGAACTTCAATCAGTCCATCGTCGAGCGTCTGGTGGGGGTGGGCGACATCCTCATCGAGTCGGCCGGGAAGGACTCCTCGCAGACCTTCTCCGACATCGGCCGTCCCGACGCGGTGCAGAAGATCATCCATGAGGCCATCTCCGACCGCACCGAGGGCCGGTTCAGGCCGGCGCCCTCCAGCGTGGACGTGGCCGACCAACTCGAGCGGCTCGAGGCCCTGAGGGACAGGGGTTCCCTCACCGACGACGAGTTCGAACAGCAGAAGCGACGCCTGCTCGGCTGAACCCGCGCCCGGGGCCGGACCAGCCTTGTGGCTGCGGGCCGCGGGTTTGGGAGACTGTGCGGATGCCGCAAGTGACACTGCCCTCCGGGATGACCATCGAGTACGAGTCGATGGGCGACCCCTCCAACCCGACGCTTCTCTGGATCATGGGTTTCACGGCCCAGATGACCGCGTGGCCGGAGGAGTTCCTGCAGATGTTCGTGGACGACGGATTCCATGTCGTTCGTTTCGACAACCGCGACTGCGGGCTGTCGGGGAAACTGGACGGTGTCGTCGCCGAGACCGACAGGGTCACGGCCGCGGTGATGATGGGGGAGGAGCCCCCGCCGGTCCCGTACACCCTCAGCGACATGGCGGCCGATGCCGCCGGTGTGCTCGATGCACTCGGCATAGAGCGCGCGCACATCATCGGCGCGTCCATGGGCGGCATGATCGCCCAGACCTTCGCCATCGAGCACCCGCACCGCACGATCAGCCTCACCTCGATCATGTCGACACCCGGTGACCTCGCGTACGGGACGCCCACCGACGAGGCGCTCGCGACCCTTCTCGCCCCGCCGCCGCCGGACCGCGCCGCCTACATCGAGAGCGCCGCGAACTGGGCGGTGTGGTGCTCGAGGAAGCACTTCGACCTCACCGAGGCGAGGGCCCGTGCAGCACGCGAGTACGACCGCAGTTTCTACCCGGAGGGCGCCCACCGCCAGCTGGCCGCCATCTATGCCTCGGGTGACCGCAGCGAGAAGCTGCGCGCCCTCGACGTGCCCACGCTCGTGATCCACGGCAGGGACGACACACTGCTCACTCCGAGCGGCGGGGAGCGAACGGCCGAGCTCGTGCCGGGCGCCGTGCTCCTGAAACTGAACGACATGGGCCACGACATGCCGGTGCCGCTGTGGCCCGTCTACCGTGAGTCAATCGGTGGGCACGCCCGCCGGTCGCACCGCTGAAGTAGTCACCGGAGAACCGGGAGGAAGAGTCATGTCAGGTCCGTTGTCCGGATACAGGATCATCGAGGTCGCGGGCATCGGCCCCGGCCCGTTCGCGGCCATGCTGCTCGCCGACATGGGGGCCGAGGTCATCCGCGTCGACCGGGCACAGTCGGTGCGCGGTCCGGCACCCGACCGTCCCGCCGGCGACCTGCTGCTGCGCGGCCGCCGCAACGTGGCACTTGACCTGAAGGACCCCGACGGCGTGGAGACGCTGCTGCAGCTCGTCGAGAACGCGGACGCGATCATCGAGGGTTTCCGGCCGGGAGTGATGGAGCGGCTCGGTGTCGGCCCCGATGTGTGCGCGGCACGGAACCCGCGCATCGTGTTCGGGCGCATGACCGGCTGGGGCCAGGAGGGCATGTATGCCCAGGCCGCCGGCCACGACATCAACTACATCTCTCTCGCCGGGTCGCTTGCCCACTTCGCCCGCCGAGGCGAGGCGCCGGTGCCGCCGCTGAACATGGTGGGCGACTTCGGCGGGGGTGGCATGTTCCTCGCCTACGGCGTGGTGTGCGCGCTGCTCGAGGCCCAGAAGTCGGGCAAGGGACAGGTGGTGGACACCGCGATGGTGGACGGTGCCGCGGTGCTGATGACCATGTTCTGGTCGTTCCGCACGATGGGGATGTTCAACGAGAACGCCCCCGGCACGAACCTGCTCGACACCGGCGCACACTTCTACGACGTGTACGAGTGCAAGGACGGCAGGTACGTCTCGCTCGGTTCCATCGAGCCGCAGTTCTACGCGGAGATGCTGGAGAAGACCGGGCTCGGGGCGGACCCAGACTTCGCGAAGCAGATGGACCAGTCCCTGTGGCCGGAGCTCAAGGAGAAGGTGCGTGCCTGTTTCCGCCTGAAGACACGGGCCGAGTGGTGCGAGATCATGGAGGCGAGCGACGTGTGCTTCGCACCGGTGCTCACCATGGGTGAGGCCGCCGAGCACCCGCACAATGTCGAGCGGGGCACGTTCCTGAACGTGAACGGAGCGCTCCAGCCCGCACCCGCGCCGCGCTTCTCGCGCACGACAGCCGAGATCTCGCGCCCGTCCGCCCACCCCGGCCAGCACACCGCCGAGGTGCTGCGCGAGTGGGGCGTGCGCGACGTCGACGCCAAACTGGCGAGCGGTGCCGCCAGGCAGGCCTAGTGGCAACAGTCGTCTTCCTCCACGCCCACCCCGACGACGAGAGCATCTCCACCGGGGGAACCATCGTGCGGGCCGTCGCAGAGGGCCACAGGGTGGTGCTGGTCGTCGGCACGAACGGCGACCACGGCGAGGTGCCGTCCGATCTCGCGCCGGGGGAGACGCTGGTCGACCGTCGCTGCACCGAGACCGAGCGGTCGTGTGAGGTCCTCGGTGTCCACCGGCTCGTGTGGCTCGGGTACAGCGACAGCGGCATGACGGGCTGGGAGCAGAACTCGCACTCGAATGCGTTCATGAACGCCGACCTCGACGAGGCCGCCGACCGTCTCGTGGCGGTTCTCGACGAGGAGAACGCCGGTGTGCTGGTTGGCTACGACTGGCACGGGGGTTACGGTCACCCGGACCACATCATGGTGCACCGGGTGGTGCACGCCGCCGCGCGCAAGCGCCCCGGCATCGCCCTGTGGGAGGCCACGATGAACCGCGACCGTGTGCGTCAGCGCATGCAGGCGGCCCTCGAGGCCGGGATGCTGAAGGACGACGACATGTGGGACGTCGACGGGCCGGCCGACGACGGCAACCCGTTCGGCTCGCTCGAGTCCGAGATCTCGCTGATGGTCGACGTGAGGGAGTTCGCCGCCACGAAGAGAGCATCCGTGCGCTGTCACGCGAGCCAGGTGACCGATTCGTCGTTCTTCCTCAACATGCCCGACGAACAGTTCGTCGACTCGTTCGGGTGGGAGTGGTTCATCAAACCCGGCGACACCTCCCCGATGCGCGAGGGGTTCATCGTCTGATGCCGCGGGTGCTGATGGTGCGCCACGGCCGCGCGGCCGCCGGATGGAACGTGGACCCCGACCCGCCGCTCGACGACCTCGGCCGCGCCCAGGCGCTCGCCGCCGCGGCCGACATCGTGCCGAGGGGCCGGATGCAGGTGGTGACGAGCCCGTTGCTGCGCTGCCGCCAGACGGCGTTCCCCACCACAGCCGCGTGGGAGGTGGAGGCACGGGTCGATGCCCGCGTGGGGGAGATCCCCTCACCCGAGGGGTACACCCTCGAGAACAGGGTGGAATGGTTGCGCGAGGCGATGGCCGGAACGTGGACGCAGGTGGCGGATCGCTCGGGGGACAGGTACACGGCCTACCGGGCGTCGATCGTTGAGGCCGTGACGTCGCTGCGCGAGCCCACGGTGATCTTCAGCCACTTCGTGGCCATCAACGCGGTGATCGGCGCCGCGACGGGCGACGACCGCGTGGTGTCGGCAAGCCTCGACAACTGCTCGATCACAGTGTTCGACGTGGCCGACGACGGCTCCATCACTCTCGTCGAGACCGGCGGTGAGGCCGACACGCTCATCCGCTAGTCGCTAGCCTCGGGAACCGTGCTTGCGTTGATGTCGAGGGACCTCCATGAGTCCTGGGCCTGGGTGATGATCATCGGAAATGCCCTCGCAGGCGTGTGGGCGCTCGCCGCGCACAGGTTTGCCCAGCTGCGCTCGCGTGCGCTGTGGTGGTTCACCGGGCTCGCCGAGTTCACGGTGTTCGTGCAGGTGGCACTCGGCGTGTACATGGTGAACCGGCACGGTCTCGCGTTCCCGCAGTTCCACGCCTTCTACGGCTTCGTGGCAATCATCGCCGTGGCGATTCTCTACTCGTACCGCGCGCAACTGAAGTCGCGCGTGTACCTGCTGTACGGCTTCGGTGGCCTGTTCCTGATGGGCCTCGGCATCCGCGCGATGCTCGTCGGCCAGGGCTGACGCCCGTCAGCCGAGCGCGCCCGCGAGTTCCTTCAGCTTGGCGCCCAGTCGGGCGGGCAACTTGCCGCCGAACTGGGCGTAGTGCTCCTCGATCTGCGGGATGGCAGACCGCCAGCCCTCCCTGTCGACCGACAGAATCTCGCCGAGATCGTCCTCGTCGATGTCCAGGCCCGTGGTGTCGAGTTCGTCGAGGCCGGGCAGCCAGCCGATTTCGGTGCGCCATGCTCCGACCTTGCCGTCGATGCGCTCGAAGACCCACTTGAGCACGCGGCTGTTCTCGCCGTAGCCGGGCCACAGGAACCGGCCGTCCTCGTCGCGGCGGAACCAGTTCACGAAGAAGATCTTCGGCAGGTTGTCGGCCTTCGACCTGTCCCCGATGGACAGCCAGTGGCTGAAGTAATCGGCCATGTTGTACCCGCAGAAGGGCAGCATCGCCATGGGGTCGAAGCGCAGGTTGCCCACCGCCCCTGCCTGGGCGGCCGTGGTCTCGGAGGCCATGATCGAGCCGAGGAAGACGCCGTGCTCCCAGTCGAACGCCTCGGTCACGAGCGGCACGGTGGTGCGGCGACGGCCGCCGAACAGGATCGCCGAGATCGGCACGCCGGCGGGGTCCTCCCATTCGGGGGCGATGGACGGGCACTGCGACGCGGGCGCGGTGAAGCGCGCGTTCGGGTGTGCCGCGACTCCCTCGCTCTCGGGCGTCCAGGCGTTGCCCTTCCAGTCGGTCGCGCGGGCGGGAGCAACGTCGCTCATGCCCTCCCACCACACGTCACCGTCGGGGGTGAGGGCCGTGTTCGTGAACAGGCAGTTGCCCCACAGGGTCTCCATCGCGTTCGCGTTGGTGTCGTACCCGGTTCCTGGTGCGACGCCGAAGAAACCGGCTTCGGGGTTGATCGCGTAGAGACGTCCGTCGTCGCCGAACT
>JBMUAQ010000034.1:0-18666 GCA_049454855.1 Ilumatobacteraceae bacterium | reverse complement strand
TACTGGAGACCGAATGTCTCAGGTCGTCATTGATACATCACGGTATGGGACACTTTCCAGATGCCGTTCGACCTCGTTTTCCGTGACGCAATCGTGGTCGACGGTACAGGCGCCGATCGCTTCGTCGCCGACGTGGCGGTAGCGGGCGATCGAGTTGCGGAACTCGGCACGGTCACCGGCAGCGGATTGATCGAGGTCGACGCGTCCGGGCTCGTGCTCGCACCGGGGTTCATTGACGTCCACACCCACGATGACTTCGCTCTGGAGACCTCGCCTGACATGGCATTCAAGACACTGCAGGGCGTCACGACGGTTGTGACGGGGAACTGCGGCACCAGTGTCCAGGGATTTCCCGGATGGATCGATGACCGGCGTGAATCCCCGGCGGCGGTGAACGTTGCCGCGCTGGTCGGTCACGGAACGATCCGCGAGGCGGTCATGGGCCGTTCCACGAACCGCCCCGCAACGGCCGCGGAGCTGGAGTCCATGCGGGACGAGGTGAGCCGTGCGCTCGATGCAGGGGCGGTGGGAATGTCCACGGGCCTCGTGTACGAGCCGGGGCGTTACAGCCCTGCGGAGGAGATCGAGGAACTCGCCCGCATCGTTGCCAGACGCGACGGCATCTACGCCTCGCACATGCGGAACGAGCACGACGGACTGGTCGAGAGCGTCCTGGAGACGATGGATGTCGGCCGAGCCACCGGAGTGAAGGTGCAGATCTCGCACCTCAAGGCAATCGGTGCAGCGAACGCATCACTTGCTGCGGACGCGATCAGGGAGATCCGTGCAGCGAGGGACTCGGGTCTCGACGTGATGGCGGATCAGTACCCGTACTCCCGCGGGAGCACGGCACTCGACCAACTGGTGTCTGCCGATTCCTTCCGTCGCTCGGGCAACTTCGGCCTCGTCTCCGCTGCTGCAGTCATGATCGCTTCGGCTCCACGGAATCCCGGATGGGAAGGCAGAACCCTTGAATCTGTTGCGGTTGATCTCGGACTCGACGCTGCGGACGCGGCCCGACGCATCGTCGAGACCGAGGGTCGCGGATGCATGGTGGTCGTCGCCAACCAGACCGAGGAGAACATCGCGCTGATTCTGCAGGAGGACTTCGTGATGATCGGCAGTGACGGAATCCCGGCGGGATCCCGGCCGCATCCGCGCCTGCATCACACGTTCCCCCGAGTTCTGGGTGAGTATTCGCGCAACCGTGGCGTGATCTCACTGGAGACAGCCGTGCACAAGATGACCGGTATGTCCGCCCGACGTTTTGGATTGGATGGCAGGGGAGTGATCGCCCCGAATGCCCTGGCCGACTTGGTGTTGTTCGACCACCGCGAGGTCATCGACACCGGAACATACGAGAACCCCTCTGTTGTGCCGCGCGGGATCATGGGGGTGTGGGCAAACGGAGTCCGAGTCGCCGATGAATCGCGGTCGACGCACGCCCGGCCCGGACGCGTCCTGTCACATCTCAAGAACTGACCCGACTACCACTGTCTGGATCGACCACTTCCCCGTTCGGTTTCAGTTCGGGGGAACTAGCCTCTGCCTCACGTCGGTTCGGTGTTCCGGGCTCGCAACGCTTGCGGGTTCTGCTCCGCCTCCGCGCCTTTAGGAGGCGGAGCGAAAGTCCCCAGCCCTGATGGGGCAGCGTCAAGGGATTCCGCCAGTTACGCGTTTGGGTGAACTCTGTTACGGATCAACTGTTCCGCGAACAGCGAAATATCGTCAGTTCCCGAGACGAGCTTGGGTATCTGACAAGTCCGGTTGCTGCGAAACCCGCAGCAACCAACAACGTCCGCTAGGCGTTCACCTTCGGCATGATGTCGTTCACCAGGCGCTTCAAATCGTCCAGCGTCTTCGACACCGGCACATCGGCGAATGGCGGCCAGATGAGCGGCATGTTCATGCCGGCTTCCCTGTATGCCTTCAATCGATCAGTGATTTGCTTCTCGGTACCGACGAGCAGGTTTGTCAACTTGTGGTTGTCGGTCTGGTCGGTTTCTTGATCGGTGATCGTGAACCAGATCATGCTGCACATGTCGAAACCATCGTCGAGGTTGCGATTGCTCCCTATCTCTTTCAGCTCGCGTCCGATCTCTTGCTTCCAGCGGGTGATTTCTGCAGGTGTGTCTTGAATGCCGATCCAACCCGCGAGGCCGTACTTCGCGATTCGGTTTGCCGAACGCTTTGGATCCTTCAGACCGCTGAAGTAGATCGGCGGGTGTGGCTTTTGCACGGGCTTCGCACCGAAACCGGCAGGCGCAAAGTCGGCGAACTCGCCGTGGTATTCGAAGATGTCGTTGGTCCAGATTCCCTGCATGATCTCGAGAGTTTCTCGCACATGCTTGTGGCGCTTCGGGAAGATGTGCGAGGCACTTGCCGCGGCGAATTCCTCGGGCATCCAACCGGAACCGACGCCGACGTTCACGCGTCCGTTCGACAGATGGTCGACGGTGGCAATTTCGCCGGCGAGCACTCCGGGAGCGCGGTACGGAGTGTCGATGATGCTCATTCCGATGCGAACCTTCTTCGTCTTCGCAGCAAGCCACGGAATGAGTGGCATACCGTGCAGCCACTGTCCGCGAGCCGATACCGGCATCTGCAACGGGAATTGATCCATCATTCCGAACGGGTACGTCAAGCCGCCATGATCGGATGCCTCGGGCACGATGATGCGGTCGAGTGTCCACACTGAATCGAAGTCGAGTTCTTCGGCGAGTGCGGTGAGATCCTCGAGTTCTTTGACCGTCACCTTGTCGCGGAAGTTCGGCAGGTACAGAGCGAGTTTCATCTTCATTTTTCCCCCCATGTAGTGATCGGCGTGCCCTCGGCGAGGGATATATCACGCGTGATACATATGTTCTATCACGCATGATATGATTTTTCAAGTGGCTCCGAAATCAAAAAAGTCAGTGAAGCAGCCGGCTCTTGACGCCGTTCTGGCGGGCAGGCTGGGAGACCAACTGTGTTTCGCGCTCTACTCGGCCACGAATGCCATGACCCGCGCCTATCGACCGCTTTTGGCCGAAATCGGCTTGACCTATCCCCAGTACCTGGTGTTGTTGGTGCTGTGGGAACGCCAGTCGTGCCGCCTCGGCGAGATCGCCGACGAACTTCGTTTGGCCACGCACGCGGTGTCGCCGATCATCGACCGTCTCGAGGAGGCGGGTGCGGTGAAGCGGGTCGAGGATGCCACCGACGGTCGGGCGGTGAAGGTGGAACTCACCAAGGCAGGCCTAGCGCTCGAGGCGAAGGTAGCAGATGTGCAGGACCAGATGCGCTGTCGCACGTCGCTCGATGCGGCGGCCGTTGATGACCTTCGAGAGACGATCACAGCGCTCGTCGAGAGCTTGGACGAGTGGTTGGTTGCGGACTAGGAAATTCCGCGCAGAGTGCTAGCGGGTCTCGGACTTCAGGAGTTCCCGCAACTCTCGCTTCAGAACTTTTCCGTAGTTGTTCACGGGCAGAGAATCCACGAAGCGATATTCCTTGGGTCTCTTGTAGCGCGCAATGCGTTCAATGCACATCTTGTCGAGTGATTCAATCGTCGGGGCATCTGCACAGTCCTCGGCGACAACGAAGGCGACGATGGCTTCACCCCATTCAGGGTCTGGTCGCCCGACCACCGACACGGCACGCACAGCGGGATGTTGAAGTATCACTTCTTCAACTTCACGCGGATAGATGTTCATGCCGCCGCTGATGATCAAGTCCTTTGATCGGTCTCGAAGCGTGAGGCATCCGTCTTCGTCGAAACTTCCCATGTCGCCGGTGTAGAGCCAACGATCACGGATGCTCTCCGCGGTGGCGTCGGGATTGTTCCAGTATCCGGCCATCACCACATCGCCACGTACGACGACTTCACCAATTTCTCCAATGGGAAGACCATCGCCGTTCTCGTCGACAACTCGCACCTCCACGTCGGTGCGCGGGAAGCCGACACTTTGCATGTGGTCACGCCAACGCGGGTGAGCAGTGTTCGCATGCTGCGCTTTTGACAATGCGGTGATGGTCATCGGCGTTTCACCTTGACCGTAAATTTGTGCCAACTTTGGCCCGAAGACGGCAAGCGCCTCTTCGAGATCGGCGAGATACATCGGTGCACCGCCATAAATGATGGTCTTCAGATTCGAAAGGTCGGCGCGCAGAATCGCACGATCGTTTGCGAGGCGCTTCACCATTGTCGGCGCCGCGAAGAAGGAAATTCCGGGCCAACGTGAAATGAGGTCTGCGATCTCTTCGCCCTCCACACCACCAGATGCAGGAATCACACTCACCGCGCCGCGAGCAATATGTGGGAGTCCGTAAAGGCCGGATCCGTGCGAGAGTGGAGCCGCGTGGAGCACCGCATCATTCGGCGAGACCGGGTCGATGTCGGAGAAGTAGCTGAGCGACATCGTGAGGAGATTGCGGTTGGTGAGTGTCGCACCTTTGGGTCGGCCGGTGGTTCCACTCGTGTAGAAAAGCCATGCCGGATCGGACGGAAGTCTCTCGGCGAGTCGCGTCGCGGGGAAGTCTGCGAGTGCACGCCATTCGTTGCCGGGAGCCACCACCGCGGCCTTCAATGTCGGCACCACGTCGACGAGTGGGAGCACGTCGTCGGTGTGCTCATCGTCAACGATTACCACCGATGATTCGCTGTGTTCGAGGATGTAGGCAATTTCGTCTCGGTGGAGTCGCGCGTTCACCGGTACCGCCACGAGCCCTGCGTGCCATGCGGCGAACATTGCCTCGAGGTACTCCGGTCTGTTGCGCATCACGATGGCAACGCGGTCGCCCGCGGCGAGACCGAACGACTTGCACAGACCGGTCGCAAGACGCGACACCGTTGTTGCGAATCCGGACCACGTTGAATGCACCGATGTGCCATTTGCGATGGCAGGCGCGTCGGGTCGCTCCGCGGCATGGCGTTCCACCCAGGTTGCAAGGTTCATGTTCGTCTCGATTCACATCAGACGGGGAGTCGGCACGACGCCCTGACAAATTATATCACGCATGATATAACATTGTGCCTGTAGCGTTCCTAACAGCGCTCACACGAGCAAGGCCGAGGATCGCCCATGAAACTTCCCGTCGACGAAGCCACGAAAAGACTCCGTGCTCACGACCACGGGGTTTTGTCGACAATCAATCCCGAACGAGGCATCGACTCCGTACCCGTTGTGTACGGCATCGACGACGACGGGTACATCGGTATTCCTATCGACACGGTGAAACCCAAGACCTCCACAAATTTGCAGCGTGAAGAGAACCTTGCGACCGACCGGCGCGCCACGCTTCTCGTGGATTTGTGGGACCAGAACGATTGGTCACGATTGTGGTGGGTGCGAGTGAGACTTGAGCGAATGGACGACGACGAGGGTCGGGCTGCTCGGCTCGCCGATGTGCTTGCGGCGAAGTACTCGCAATACAGCGACAAACCGTTCGTACGGGTGATGATCTTCAAGCCGCTTGTGGTGACTGGTTGGTCTGCCACGTAGACGGGAGTGCGTTGGGGCACTGTTCGGTTTCAGTTCGGGGGAACTAGCCTCTATTCCACGTCGGTTCGGTGTTCCGGGCGAGTTTCGCTCCGGGTTCTGCTCCGCCTCCGCGCCTTTAGCTCAGTTGGTAGAGCAGCGGACTTTTAATCCGTGGGTCCTGGGTTCGAGCCCCAGAGGGCGCACTGTCTCGGCCTGTGAGCGCGGTTGTTATTGTCTGCCCAGGGGCCGAAATCCGTTCAGGGGGGCACAACATGAGGTTCGTCCGTATCGCCGTTGTTGCGGGGCTGGTCTCCGCACTCGCACCCTTTGCATCACCGGCCGAGGCCGCCGGCACCGTGACCATCACGGGTTCCGCACCCCAGGGCTACAGCATCCTGATGGTGGGCAAGTCGGGCAACTCGAAGGCCATCAAGGGTGGCAACTTCAAGCTGAAGGTGCCGGGAACCGATGCCAAGAGTGCGTCGCTGCACCTGGTGTCGTCCACGGGCAAGTACGCGGGCCCCATCGTGCTGAAGTTCGACAAGAAGAAGAAGACCGGCAACACCCTGCTGTCGGGCAAGACCGGCAGCCTCGGCAAGATCGCGATGAAGACCGGATATGCGGTGGCCGCCGCCAAGAAGACAACCGCAATCGCCACCACCGCGAAGATCCGAGTGACCTCGGCGGGCAAGCCGGGTGGCGCGGGACGCATGGGCATGCCCAGCAGCACCAGCGGCGCGGGCGTGAAGGTGTTCGGTGTGTGGAAGACGGGTGACGGAAACGAACCAAAGGGTGCAGACTCAGACAAGGACGGCCTGCCGAACACGCTCGATCTCGATGACGACAACGATGGCAAGATCGACCTGGTGGATGACTCCAACCCGTCGAAGGCGGTCACCACCGGGTCGCTGCTGTTCCTCGACATCTCGAAGACCATCAACCTGCACGCCGGTCTCGACGAGGCCACGATGCAGGCCGCACTCGACGGAGTGTTCAAGTCGAACAACAACTTCTGGATCGGCATCAACATGAACACCGCCGGGGAGGCGAACCCCGACGGTGTCCACATCTCGTGTGCCGCCGACGTGAAGTGGTGTGCGCCCGGCACCCCGGCCACCCTCTTCGGCTCGGGCAACATGAACGGTGCAGCGCCGCAGAAGTGGTCGGACAAGACCGCCGACGGGTTCGCGTTGTCCATCCCGCGCGGCGACGGCCCGAACTGTGACGACACAGCCGCCGGTGCGATGCCGGGCGGTGCGTGCTCCAACACGGCGTCCACCAACTTCAACCGGCAGTTCATCCCGCAGCTCGGGGGAGCAGACGTGCAGCCGGGCAGCCTCTTCACCCTGAATCTCACGAAGGGCGGTGCGGTGTCGCGCAGCGTGGCGGGAACGCTCTCGCCGTACTTCGCGAGTGTCCCCGCACTGAAGGAGGTGGAGGTGGCCGGCCAGGTGAAGGCCATCGACTACTCGAAGAAGTCGGCCGTGGGTCCTGCGGCGATGCTGGGCACCCGCGACAACCCCATCACCGTGACCCAGGCGAACAAGACACTGAAGCTCACGTTCTGGCGGCCGCAACGCTCCGGAGTCTCCGAGGCAGGCGAGGGGAAGTACGTCGACATGGGCGGCCTGCGTTACGGCCTCTACATCGGCGTGAACAAGGTGTGCGACGCGGGTGCGTTCACCGCGCCGTCGGCCACGCTCACCAGCAGCCCGTCGGCAGACCTGGCCCACGTGCCGCTGGTGGACTCCGCAAAGGACGCCGCGCCGACCGCGGCGAACACGCTGTCGTTCACGGTGGATCTCGCCAAGTGCGAGGGCGGTGGGGCAGCGGCCATCGGCAACAGCCCGCAGATGGTGACACTCATCGCCTCGTCGCCCGGCAAGTTCGACATCCGCGCGTACCAGGACTTCTTCGTCAGGGCGAACTGACGGGCAGGTGCACATGAGCGGGTTCGTGCGGTCGGAGCGTTCCGGTGACACCGTCACCGTGACGCTGTGCAACCCGGCCAAGCGCAACTCGCTCGGCCTGGATGTTCTGCTGGCGCTCACTGACGCGTTCGGTCAGGCGGCAGAAACTGACGCCACCGGCGTCATCCTTGCCGCCGAGGGCCCGGTGTTCTCCGCGGGGCACAACTTCGGCGAGATGAAGGGCGCACCGTACGACGACGCGCACCATCTGTTCACCGTGTGCAGCAACCTGATGCAGATGATGCACACCGTGCCTCAGCCGATCGTGGCGCGGGTGCACGCGCTCGCCACCGCGGCGGGATGCCAGCTGGTGGCGTCGTGTGATCTCGCCGTGGCGGCGCGCTCGGCCGGCTTCGCGATTCCCGGCGGCAAGGGCGGCCTCTTCTGCCACACGCCCGCCGTGGCGGTGGCCCGCAGCATGCCGCGCAAGTTCGCCCTCGAGATGGCGATGACGGGCGATGCGATCGACGCCGACACCGCCCACCGTTGGGGCCTGGTGAACCGCGTGGTGGAGGACGAACATCTCGACGACGCAGTGCACGAACTTCTGGCCCGTGCCACCCGCGGCTCGGCGTGGTCGAAGGGTCGCGGCAAGAAGGCCTTCTACGAGCAGGTGAACATGGCGGAGGCCGACGCCTACGTGTTCGCCTCTGCGGTGATGGCCGAGGCCGTCACCGGTGACGCCGCCCAGGAGGGCATCGCGGCCTTCCTCGACAAGCGTGAGCCCCGGTTCCCGCGCTGAACCGACGGGAGCGCCGCGGAGGCGGTAGTAAATAGGTGTGAGCACGGCCGCCCCCCACCAGCCGCACGCCGCCCCGCAGGACCTCGCGGAGGTGGAACTGTCCCTCCAGGGAATGACCTGTGCCGCGTGCGCGAACCGCATCGAGAAGGCGCTGAACAAGGTGGACGGCGTGGAGGCCGCGGTGAACTACGCCACCGAAACAGCGATGGTGGCCTTCACCCGCTCCACCGTGACCGAGCAGCGTCTCGTGGATGCCGTGCGTGCCGCCGGGTACGACGCGCACGTTATGGAGGACGAACCCGTCGATGACGACCTTGAGGAGCGGCTGCGCGCGCTGCGCCTGCGTCTCGGTGTGGCCGCGGGGCTCGCCGTCCCGGTGGCACTGCTGTCGATGGTGCCCGCGTTCCAGTTCGACGGCTGGCAGTGGTGGGCGTTCGTGCTCAGCGTCCCGGTGGCCACGTGGTGTGCGTGGCCCTTCCACCGTGTGGCCGGGGTGAACCTGCGCCACGGAACCAGCAACATGGACACCCTGATCTCCGTAGGGGTCATCGCCGCGATGGCGTGGAGCATCTGGGCCCTCGTGTGGGGCGGGGCAGAACACACATCGATGGATGGCATGTCGATGACGCACTCCGGGGGTGCGCACGTGTACTTCGAGGTGGCCGCGATGGTGACGGCGTTCATCCTGGCGGGCCGCTACCTCGAGACGCGTGCCAAGCACACCGCGGGCAGCGCGCTGCGCTCGCTGCTCGCACTCGGCGCACGGCACGCCACGGTGCTGCGCGACGGGACGGAGACCCACATACCCGCCTCCGTCGTGCGCATGGACGACACCGTGGTGGTGCGGCCGGGGGAGAAGATCGCCGTCGACGGGGTGGTGGTGGACGGTTCCTCCGCCGTGGATGCCAGCACCATCACCGGCGAGAGCGTGCCGGTGGAGGTGTCGCCGGGATCAACGGTCACGGCAGCCACGGTGAACCTGAACGGCCGCCTGCTGGTGCGCCCCACGCGCATCGGGTCGGAGACCACGTTCGCGCGCATGGCACGGATGGTGCGAGAGGCCCAGGCAACGAAGGCCCCCGTGCAGCGCGTGGCCGACCGTGTGAGTGCCGTGTTCGTGCCCGTGGTGATGGTGATCTCGCTCGTCACCCTGGTGACGGGCATGCTCATCGGCCGCAGCACGGACTCGGCATTCAGTGCGGCCGTCGCCGTTCTCATCATCGCGTGCCCGTGCGCGCTCGGGCTGGCCACACCCACCGCGTTGATGGTGGGCAGCGGGCGCGCCGCCCAGATGGGCATCGTGATCCGCGGCATCGACGTGCTGCAGAGCACGCGGCGCATCGACACCGTGGTGCTGGACAAGACCGGCACAGTCACGACCGGACGCATGACACTCGTTGATGTGGTGTGTGCCGCCGGCACCGGGCGCGACGAGGCGCTGCGGCTCGGCGGTGCCGTGGAGCAGGGCAGCGAGCACCCGATCGGCCGCGCGGTGGCGGAGGCCGCCGCACGCGAGTTCACCGGCATTCCCCAGCCCGAGGGCTTCACCGCACTCGCGGGCGCCGGTGCGGTCGCGAAGGTGGACGGCATCGAGGTCACCGTGGGCCGCGAGGAGCTCGTGCGCGAGCGCGGCATGCACATCGCACCGGAACTCACCGCCGCACTCGGGGCGGCGCGCGACCTCGGCCACACCGCGGTGGTGGTGGGCTGGGAGGCCCTCGCCCGCGCGGTGTTCGTGGTGGCCGACCAGCCCAAGCCCACGAGTTCGTCGGCGGTGGCCGAGCTGAAGTCGATGGGACTCGCCCCTGTTCTTCTCACCGGCGACAACGAGCGCACCGCACGCGCCGTGGCCGTGCAGGTGGGCATCGACACCGATGAGCACCATCTGTATGCCGGTGTGATGCCCGAGGACAAGGTGTCGGTGGTGCGCGGCCTGCAGGACCGCGGGTACGCGGTTGCCATGGTGGGTGACGGCGTGAACGACGCCGCAGCGCTCGCGCAGGCCGACGTCGGCATCGCGATGGGCAGCGGCACCGCCGTGGCCATGCAGGCGAGCGACCTCACCATCGTCAGCGGCGACCTGCGCCTGGTGGCCGATGCAATCCGGCTGTCGCGCGCGACGCTGCGCACCATCAAGGCGAACGTGTTCTGGGCGTTCGCCTACAACGTGGCCGCCATCCCGCTGGCCGCGGCGGGGATGATGAACCCGATGTGGGCGGGGCTCGCGATGGCGTCGTCGTCGGTGTTCGTGGTGACGAACTCGCTGCGGCTGCGACGCGTGCGCCTCACGCACTGACGTCCCCCGCAGCATCGCCTGCGAGCGCGCGGCGCACCGCATCAACAGCCGCCGCGCGCCGGTTGCGGATGGTGCGCGCCGACCAGCCGGAATCCAGCGCGATCTGCGTAGTCGTCTCGCCCGCTGCGAGCCGGCGCAGCAGCGCCATGTGGTCGGGCCCCACCCCGAGCGACTCCGCGTCCTCCAGCACCCCGGCGAGCTCGAGATCCACCGCCGGGTCGTCCTCGGTCTCCTCCCAGCGGAGCGCCGACACATGGTCCACCGCCACCTCGGTCACGCGGCGCCGTCGCACCGGGGCCACGAACGCGCGGTACTGGCTGTCGAGCACGATGTTCGCGGCCACCTTCACTGGCCGCCGCTCGGCGGGGTAGGTGCGAAGTGTCTCCCACGCGCTCGCCAGCACCTCGTCGATCGCCGCGGCGGTGCCGCCGGGGTGGATGGCGCCGCGCCGGCGCGCCACCGACACCAGGGCGGGCAGCAGCCGCTGCAGAACCGCGCGCGCCGCAACCGGCTCGTTGCGTGCCAGCACCGCGAGGTGCCACAGGATGTGGTCACCGTTCGAGTCGTCCACCGCGCGGCCGAACCCTGCCGCCACCAGCAGCTCATCCAGATGGGTGAAGCGCACCGGAACGAGACGCCAGGAGTTCACGGTGGCGAGCACGGAGGGCCGGGTGGCCATCGCGTCCCATTCGTCCACCAGGCTGCGGCACGGGCCGTCGTTCGTGCGCACCCGCACCAGCGGGAAGGCCGCCCTGTTCACCTCCGGCGGGTGGAGGTGGGCGGGGTGGTCGCACGGGGCGCCACCCATGGACGGGGGACCGGACATGGTTGCGTGTGTCATGGCCGGGACGGTGCGCAACACCCCCCACCCGCCGTCTCGCCCGGGGTCTCACCCAACCGTTCACCCGTGCATCCGCGGCGCAATAACGTTCCGTCATGCGCATCACGCTCCCCTCAGGAACACCCGCAGAGATCCACCGTGTGGAGAACCCGCGCATGGGCCTCGTGATCTGTCCCGACATCTGGGGGCTGCGTCCGCTCTTCGACGACCTCGTGCGCAACCTCGCCGAACGCTGGAACATGTCGGTGATCGCGGTGGAGCCGTTCCCCGGTCTCGACCTGCCGGAGGGTGACATGGCACCGCGTGCCGCGGCCATCCCGGGGCTGCGCGACGATGACAACCTGCGCGACCTCGAGCAGGCCGCCGACGAACTTGGGACCGCGGTGACGGGCGTGATGGGTTTCTGCCTCGGCGGGATGTACTGCTTCAAGGCCGCGCGCAGCGACCGGTTCGCCCGGTTCGTGCCGTTCTACGGGATGATCACGATCCCCGAGGGGTGGCGCAGTGCCACGCAGGGCGAGCCGCTAGGCCACCTCATCTCGGGGAACGCGGAGAGCGTGCTCGCCATCCTCGGCGGGCAGGACCCCTACACGCCGCTGGCCGACATCGACCAGCTGCGCTCCACCGGGGCGGTGTGCGTGGTGTACCCGGCGGCAGAGCACGGCTTCGCGCACGACGCATCGCGTGCCTCGCACCGTGCCGACGACGCGGCCGATGCGTTCAGGCGCGCGGAGGAGTGGCTGCTCGACGCCCTCGCATGAGAGGAGCGTGCGTCAGCGCGAGCGCTGCTCGAGTGACTCGCGCTTCTTGATCACGTAACGGCGCTCGTTCTGCTCCAGCCAGCCGAGCTTGATGAAGCTGGCGATGGCCTTGTTCACGCGCTCGCGCGAGGCACCCACCATGCCGGCGAGTTCCTCCTGCGTGACGGGGAGGATGAACTCGTCGTTGCCGTCGGACAGCATGAGCAGGCGCTTTGCGGTGCGGCCGGTGACGTCGAGGAACACGCTGTCAGCGAGCGAGTTGTCCATGGAGCGGAGGCGACGCGACAGCATGCGCACCACGTTCCACATCAGCGACGGGTGCGCGTCGAGCTGTGCGAGGACGGAGGCGTACGGGATCTCGAGAACGGTGGATGCCTCGATGGCGCGCGCACCGGCGGAGCGCGGCCCCTTGTCGAGCATGCCCATCTCGCCGAAGAGGTCGCCCTCGTCCATCAGCGCCACCACGCTCTCGCGGTGGTCGAACGGGCGGTTGCCGATGGCGATGGCGATGCGTCCGGTGAGCACGATGAAGAGGCTGTCGGGGTCGTCACCCTCGTCGAACACGACGTCGCCGCGCACGAGTGTCTTCACCCGGCCCGACGTGCCCACCGCGGTGAGAACGCTCTGGGGTGCGCCGATGAAGATGTCGGTTTCCCCGAGGACTTGTTCGTGTGCCATATCTCCGAGACGGTACTACCCTGCGCCCATGCCCGAAAACGAGAAGGTCTGGACGATCGTCGTGGCCGCGGGTTCGGGTCTCAGGTTCGGCAGTGCCAAGCAGTTCGCCCGCCTCGGGAACCGCAGGGTGGTGGACTGGGCGGTCGACGAGGCGCGCCACCACTCCCTCGGGGTCGTGGTGGTGGTGCCCAAGGGGTCCACGGAGGTTGAGCAACTTCCGGCCGGCGTCGTTGCCGTGGAGGGCGGTGCGACCCGCAGTGACTCCGTGCGCCGCGGCCTCGCCGCCGTGCCCGACGAGGCAACCATCATTCTCGTGCACGATGCCGCACGGCCGTTCGCCGGAGCGGAGGTGTTCCGCCGCGTGATCGGGGCGGTGGTCGACGGTGCCGATGCCGCGGTGCCCGGCATCCCCGTCACCGACACCATCAAGCAGGTGAACGAGTCCGACGTGGTGGTGTCCACCCCGCGGCGCGAGACGCTGCGTGCGGTGCAGACCCCGCAGGCGTTCCGGGCGTCGGCCCTGCGCCGCGCACACGCATCGGGTGCCGAGGGCACCGACGACGCGATGCTGGTGGAGCACATGGGTCTCGAGGTGCGCGTGGTGGATGGTGACCACGTGAACCGCAAGATCACGGAAGCAGACGACCTCGAGTGGGCGCAGGCGCACGCCACCGCGCTCACCGCCACGGAGGCGTAGACGGCCATGGCAACCGAGATGCGTGTGGGGCAGGGGTTCGACATCCACCGTTTTGACGACGGTGCCGCCGCCGGCCGCGTGCTGGTGCTCGGCGGGGTGGCATTCCCCGGTGAGCGGGCACTCGCGGGTCACAGCGATGCCGACGTTGTGGCGCACGCGGTGGCCGATGCGGTGCTGGGTGCCGCAGGCCTCGGCGACATCGGCATGCACTACCCCGACACCGACCCCGCATGGAAGGGCGCTGACTCCCTGCGCATCCTCGCCGATGCGGCGGCGAAGGTGCGCGCGCAGGGCTGGAGCATCGCGAATGCCGACTGCAGCGTGGTGTGCGAGTCACCGAAGATTGCACCGGCGCGCGAGCAGATGGTGGCGAACCTGTCCGCGGCGCTCGGTGCGCCGGTGTCGGTGAAGGGTCGCCGTGCCGAGGGGCTCGGCGCGATCGGACGAAGCGAGGGCATCATGTGTCTTGCCACCGCACTGCTGACGAGGGAGAGCTGACCATGGCCGCACGCAGGGATTCACGCGGGGGCCGGCCGTCGCGACAGGCCGCACCGCGCGCCACGTCATCGCGCGGTGGCACGGCCTCGCGCGGCGGCACAGGTCGCGGCCGTGCTGCCGGTGGACGCCCGGGCCGGGACGCGCCGCGCGACAAGCCGAAGGACAAGGGACTCGGGGGCGAGCAGGTGGAGGGCCGTCAGGCCGTGCGCGAGCTGTTGATCGCGAACAAGCGCCGGGTGCGCGAGATCTGGATGGCTGCCGACATCGATGACGCACCGATCATCGAGGACATCGAGCAGCTCGCCTCGGTGCGCCGCGTGACGGTGCAGGAGGTCGCGCGCAGGAAGCTGGAGGAGCGCGCCCGCAGCGAGGCACCCCAGGGGATCATCGCCTTCGCCGACCCCATCCCCGAGGCCGACTTCGGCGACATGCTGCGCGGCACGGACGGCAAGCCGCCGTTCCTCGTGGCGGTCGACGGCGTCACCGACCCGGGCAACCTCGGTGCGCTGCTGCGCTGCTGTGACGGTGCGGGCGTGTCGGGCGTGGTGCTGCCGCGCCACCGTGCCGTGCACGTGACACCCACGGTGGCGAAGGCATCGGCCGGCGCGGTGGAGCACGTTCCGATGACACTCGTGTCGGGCCTGCCGACGGCCATCAAGCAGATGCGTGACAAGGGCATCTGGGTGGTGGGCCTCGATGACTCCGGCCGCGACACCATCTTCGACATCGGTCGCTTCGCCGGCGAGGGAATCTGTGTGGTTCTCGGTGCCGAGGGTGCCGGGCTGTCGCGCCTCGTGCGCGAACGGTGCGACACGGTGGTGAGCATCCCGATGCTCGGCCAGGTGTCGTCGCTGAACGTGTCGGCCGCTGCCGCGCTCGCCGTGTACGAGGTGGCGCGCGCCCGCATGAAGGACTAGGTCAGCTCATCCGGAGGATTGTCGCCACCACGGTTGTGGCGAAGCCCAGGAAGCCGATCACCATCACGCGCAACCAGTTGTGGATGTTGCCCAGCTGCGACTCGAGTGAGTTGAAGCGCTGGTCCATCATGTCGAACCGCCGGTCGACTGACCTGAACCGTTCGTCAACCAGGTCGAACTTCGCATCGATCACGTCGAACCGCGCGTGAATCGATGTCAGTTCCTCGAGCAACGTGGTTGCTGACTTCACTCCCACCACCGCCTTGAAGTCCTCGTACATCTCGGCCCTGTCGGCCGGATTGCTTGCCATGGTATTTCCTCCCCGGTTGTGCTCGTGCGGGGGAATGTGTGCGGCGCCTAGGCTGGAACGGTCCGCCGAATTAGCTCAGTGGTAGAGCAACCGCCTTGTAAGCGGTAGGTCGTGGGTTCAATCCCCACATTCGGCTCTGATCGCCCGCGAGACGCGCCACTTCTCTCCGCGACGTGCGTCCCTTCGTCACGGCACGGGGTTCCGCACCCTCCCGGTCATCCCTACGGTCACCCCGTCGAGAGTGGAGGTGCCCGATGAAGAACAAGAAGAAACTGATCCGCATCGTGATTGCCGTGGCCGTGGCGGTCGGCAGTGCTGCGGTGGCGGTGCGGGAGGTGTCGGCGCAGACCAAGCGGCCGCGCGGTCACGAGGCGACCATCAGGTACTGGACCAACGCGAAGATCGCCAGGGCGGTCCCGCGGTCGTTCGAACGCAATCCCCTGACCCGGAAGTTCATGAGGACGAGAGGCGGCAACGAGTACGTGAACACAGGATCGCAATGGACCAGCGGCGGTGATGTCAACAAGAACGTGGGGCGGGTCTTCTTCGAGATGGGCGGCAGCTACTGGACGTGCTCTGCATCGGCCGTCAAGGACACGAAGGCCGACCGTTCGATCGTGCTCACCGCTGCCCACTGTGCATACGACGAGACCGGACGGTACGGCTTCGCGCGTTACTGGATGTTCGTGCCCGACTGGGCGACGCTGCCCTCGAAGTACGACCCGAACGGACTCTTTTGTGTGTCCACCTCGCTCGGCTGTTGGGCTGCGGATTCACTCGTCGTGTCATCGGAATACGCCGGTGCGGGCGGTTTCAACGAGACGGCTGTCGTCCACGACTACGCGTTCGCGGTGGTGAGCACCGGAGGGAAGTCGAACGGGCAGCTGGATGCCGTCGTGAACCCGAGCCAGGCCAGCTGGATGCAGCAGACGGCTGCGGATGACACGTTCCTGTTCGGATACCCCGCAGCCGGTCGGTACAAGGGTTCGGCGCTGATGTACTGCAGGGGTCCTCTCGACTTCGACGGCCGGACGATGTACCAGACATACAAGGTGGGGTGCTCGATGACCGGCGGCTCCTCCGGTGGCCCGTGGTTCACGCCGTTCGAGAGCTCAGGCCCGGATGCGGGCAGCGGCACTGTGATGTCGGTGAACTCGTACGGCTACGGGGGGCGCAAGGCGATGTACGGACCGATCCTCGGTGCCGAGACAGCGACGATGTTCTCGGTGGCCGGGACGACGACATCGAACGTGCTGGTGACACCGTGAGGTTTCGTCAGTCACCCTGTTGACGGGCTCGCCGCATTCCCGCCCGACGTCCTCCGATCAACGGAGGCGCGCGACCGGCGCAACATCCTCGACAACGAATGAGGCACGGCACACGGGGTGAGAGTTCCCCATTCCCGGGCTGATCCTCGGGGTGCCACGCTCGCTTTCCCTTGAACACGGGGGCTTTCGCGCGGGGATGACCCACGGCCCGCAGGTTCCGCCATTACCGTGGGAGCGACCACACGACCATGGAGGTCCACACAATGAGCCAGCAGCGCCCGCGCGGGTCCCGTCCCGCCATGGCCATGCCCAACACCGGCACCATGGGTGCTGTGGTGGCGGTGATTGCCCTCATCCTCGGTTTCCTGATCCTGCGCGACGTGCGCAACGACGGTGGCTCCACCGTGACGCCCGGTGGCGCCACCACCGACACCACGCCCGCCGGCGGCAGCACGGACCCTGCGGCCACCACCACGGCCCCGCCGTTCAACCGGGGTGCCTTCAAGATCCAGGTGGCGAACGCCTCGAGCATCGCGGGCTCCGCCGGTGACATGACCACCAAGCTGCAGGACCAGAACTTCGTGGTGCAGCCGCCGCTCAACGTGGCGCCGAACACGCCGAAGCGCGAGAAGACGGGGGTCTTCTATCTCGCCGGGTGTGAGTCCGCCGCCGCCGATGTGGCCGCTGTTCTCGGCGGCAACGTGGAGCAGGGTGCGATGCCGTCGCCCGTGCCGCTCGAGACGGGATCGCTCGGTGAGGCGTGCGTGCTCATCCTGCTGGGCACCGACCTGTCGAACAAGCCGCTGCAGGGTGTGGTGGGGCCGCCGAACGGTCTCGCCGCAACCACCACCACGGTCGCCGGCTAGCCGCGTCCCGTGCGCTGCATGAGGATGCCGCGCACCACTTCCTCGATGCACCTCACCGGACGTGCCATCGCCTCCTCGCGTCCGTAGGCGGCGGTGAGCGAGTACGCGTTCGACCTCGCCGCGAATGCATCCGGGAGATCAGGGTCGATGTCACCCACCACGCATACAGCAGGTGTCCCCACCTCGCGTGCCCACGCGAGTGCGTCGCCCACCACCTTGCCGTCGTAGCTGGTCTCGTCCAGCATTCCCTCGCCGGTGATCAGCAGATCGTGCGTGCGCACCGCCTCATCGAAGCCGGTCTCCTCCGCCACCATCTGGAAGCCCGGGAGCAGCGTGGCGCCGAGTGCGGCGAGCCCGCCCGCGAGCCCGCCGGCCGCACCCGAGCCCTCCATCGCACTGACCGGCACTCCGTACTCCTTCTCGTAGGTGGATGCGAGTTGCTCGAGGCGTCCACGCAGGAGTCTCACCTGCGCCGGTGACGCACCCTTCTGCGGGGCGAACACATCGGCAGCCTCCACGAACAGAGTCTCCACGTCGCATGCCACGAGGAACTCCACTGCCTTCAGGCGTGCGGGGGTGCTGATGGCACGCACCGCACCGAGACCTCCGTCGGTGGTGGCCGAGCCGCCGAGACACACGATGATGCGTTTCGCGCCGAGCGTGAGTGCCTCGTCGATGAGCTGGCCCGTGCCCTTCGTGGTGGCCGCGACGGGGTCGTTGCCCTCCGCACCGCCGACGAGCGCGAGCCCCGATGCGCGTGCGATCTCGATCACTGCGGTGCCTCCCGAGAGTCGCCACTGCGCGCTCACAGGGTCACCGAGCGGACCTGCGACGACAGTGGTGCGGTTCGGTCCGCCGAAGATGTCGAGTGTTCCCTCGCCGCCGTCGGCCATGGGCATCTCGGTGCACTCGATGCCGAGGTCCCAGCACGCCGAGCCGACCGCGGCACACGCCTGGGCGGCGGTGAGCGTGCCCTTGAACTTGTCGCACGCCGCGAGCACCCGCACGCGGTCACGATAGGTGGGGTGGCGAATCCTGAGCGGGTCGGTAGGGTTTCGGGCATGGCAGTGACAGTGCGGATCCCCACCACCATGCGACCCATCTCGGGTGGCGCGTCCACGGTGCAGGTGGAGGCCGGCAGCCTGAAGGACGTTCTTGATGCCCTGAACTCGGCCCACAACGGGTTCGCCGAGCGGCTGTTCGACGGTGCGGGGGAGCTGCACAAGTTCGTGAACATCTTCGTGAGCGACGATGACGTGCGGTACCTGCAGGGGCTCGACACCCCGGTGAAGGACGGCGACACCGTCTCGATCATTCCGGCGGTCGCCGGCGGCTGAGCTGGCCTGCTGACGGCTGAGCC
>JBMUAQ010000033.1:0-18981 GCA_049454855.1 Ilumatobacteraceae bacterium | reverse complement strand
GAAGCAGGGTGGTGAGTGATCTCGCCAATTTTCCGACCGATCGGTACGTTCTCGACGCCGGAACCGTGTCCACCGGCGCAACCGTCGATGCCGGCATCGTTGTCGGGGGCACCGTGCGCGGCGGTTCGATCTGCAGGCCGGTGCTGATGTCGACGGCGCACGTGCTCTTCACCCAGTCACGCACGTTCAGTGCCGCCTGGTTCGCGGCGTAGGCAGCATCCGCGAGCGCCTGCATCTCGTCCTTGTCCTGCGTGTCCACCCCAGCCGCCATGCGCAGGAGATCGACCACCGTGGTCATGTCCTTCTCGATGGTGAGCGGTGATACCTCGAGGAGCCGCTCGTAGCGCGACACCATCGCGTTCGCCTCGGTCTTCGTCGTGACGGGCGCACCGATCCCCGGGATCTCCCGGGCAACTCGGTTGCAGAACGCGGTGCCGGTGCGCTCGCCGCCGCACGCCGACAGTTCGGCACCGAACAGAACGACCAACGCAGCGGCTGCCGCGAACCGGGGGAGCCGGGCACACATGGCGACGATTCTTCCAGAACCGTTCCGTCCGGGGGCACCACATGTACGCAGCAGTCTCGTCGTCAACTCTCCGCGGGGCGTTCGGTTCCCCCGTCACTGTCGAGGTGCACATCGGGAGCGGGTTGCCCGGCTTCACGGTGGTCGGCCAGCCCGACGAGGCATGCCGCGAGAGCCGCGACCGGGTGCGCGCGGCACTCCTCTCGAGCGGGCACGAGTGGCCGAACCGCCGCATCACGGTGAATCTTGCCGGGGAGGGTGACAAGAAGGGTGGTGCCGGTCTCGACCTCGCCATCGCGGTGGGCATCCTCGTTGCGTCGGGTGCGCTGCCCGGCGCGGCCGTGGAGGGTCACTCGTTCATCGGTGAGCTCGGCCTCGACGGAGCGTTGCGGCCCACAGCAGGTGCGGCACCGCTCGCGCACGCAGCGCTCGGCCCGTCGGTGGTGGTGCCGTCGGTGTCGTTCGTGGAGGCGTCCGTCGCCGCACCCGGCAGGGTGGTGTGCGCGGCCAGCCTCGCCGCCGTGGTCGCCACACTGCGCGACGGTGAACCGTGGTGCAACCCTCCCGTCCCGCCACGGGCCGTGCCGGCCCCGCCACCCGACCTCGCCGACGTGGCCGGCCACGCCGAGGCGCGTTTCGCGCTCGAGGTCGCGGCAGCCGGGGGTCACCACATGCTCATGGTCGGCCCGCCCGGTTCGGGCAAGTCAATGCTCGCGAGCCGACTGCCCGGCCTGCTTCCTGCGCTCGACGCACACCACGCGCTCGAGTGCGCACTGATCCGCGGTGCCGCCGGCCTTCCCGTGGAGGTGCCGCCGCCGCTCGTGGTGCCGTGGCGCGCGCCGCATCATTCTTCGAGCCTCGCGGCCCTCGTGGGGGGAGGAAGCCCGTCGGTGCGCCCCGGTGAGATCTCGCTCGCGCACAACGGCGTGCTCTTTCTCGACGAGATGAGTGAGTTCGCGCCGTCGGCCCTCGATGCCCTGCGTCAACCCCTCGAGGACGGGGTGGTGCGCATCGGGCGGGCGCGTGCCGCAGTGGAGCTGCCGGCCCGGTTCCAGCTCGTGGCGGCCACGAACCCGTGCCCCTGCGGCGACGAACGCAGCACGGTGTGCGGATGCACTCCCCAGTTGCGCCACCGCTGGTTGCGCCGCATAAGTGGTCCGCTCATCGACCGGTTCGACGTTCGCGTGTGGATCACGCGGCCCACGTCGGCATCGATGCTCGCCGAGGGGTGCGGTGAGTCCACCGCGGCGGTGGCCGCGCGTGTGGCGCGGGCACGGAACATCGCGCTCGAACGCCAGGGCACCACGAACGCGGCGATCCCGGTGTCGATGATCGAGACCCATGCACCGGTCACCCCTGCGGCGCGCGCCGTGTTCGCGCGCGAGCTCGATGCAGGCCGTCTCACCGCGCGCGGGTACCACCGTTGCCGCCGGTTGGCGCGCACGATCGCCGACCTCCGCGACGGTGACATGCCGGTGGATGGTGAGCACGCCGAGGCGGCAACGCAGATGCGCCGCGAGCCGGGCAGGCTGGCCGGCTCCAGGTGAGTGCCGCCGCGCTCGCCGCGATGCCGTTGATGACGCGCGGCCGCCTGTCGCGACTCGTTGCGCTCGGCGACCCCGCAGTCACGTTCCGTGCGGTGCTCGCCGGTGAACGACCTCTCGCGGGCGTGGAGGACCACGTGTGGGAGGCGTGGGAGTCCTGTGCGGGTCTCGACGGGCAGACCGAGGAGAGGTGCATCGAGGCGGGGGTGTGGGTCACCTGGCGCGGCGACTCCCGCTATCCCGGCCAACTGCGCGACGATCCCGCGGCACCGGCCGTGGTGTTCTGCTCCGGCGATGCGGCCGCGCTCGCGGTGCGCCGGGTGGGCATCGTGGGCACGCGGCGGTGCACGGCGGCCGGTGCGCACATCGCCCGGCGGCTCGGGGCCGACCTCTCGCTGAACGGTGTGGCCGTGGTGTCCGGGCTCGCGCGTGGCATCGACGTGCACGCACACCGCGGCGCGCTCGGGGTGGAGGGCGCGGCACCTGTTGCCGTGGTGGCAAGCGGACCCGACACCGTCTACCCGCCCGAGCACTCACCGGAGTGGTCGCAGATCGCGGAACGGGGTCTGCTGCTGTCGGAGTGGCCGCCCGGCACCGAACCCGACCGCCACCGCTTCCCCCTGCGCAACCGCATCCTCGCCGCGCTCTCCGAGGTTCTCGTGGTGGTGGAGTCACGGGCCCGCGGGGGCTCCATGATCACCGTCACGGAGGCAGCGCGTCGCGGTGCCACGGTGATGGCGGTGCCCGGGTCGCCGTCGCTCGAGGTGTGCGAGGGCACGAACAACCTGCTGAAGGACGGCTGTGCACCCGTCACCGAGGTCGACGATGTGCTGGTCGCACTCGGCCTCGACAACTCACGCACGCTGCGCCACGTCGACACCCGCCCCGCGGCGAGCCCCGCGGAGGCCGCTGTGCTCACCGCACTCGGGGGGATGCCGCGCACGGTGGACGAGATCGTCATCACGTGTGCCCTCGATGCGTACCGGGCGGGCGTGCTTCTCGGCTCGCTCGAGGCGAAGGGCCGTGCCCGGCACACGAACGGGTGGTGGGAGGCACTCCCGTGAACCCGCACGAGAACTACCGTGTGACGCATGGGTGGAGCCAGGGCCGTTCGTGCCGACACGTCCTCATGGGACGTGCAGAGACACCTCCGTGCGCTGGGGCTCGGCGAAGCCGCGCGGGGCCAGCGCCGTCATGATCTCGAGGCCGCTGTCGACCACCTGGTGCGGTCGGGGGCGGCACGACCCGAGTCGGTCGACAGTGAAGCGGTGGCGGCATACGTGGCGGCCCTCGAGGCCGCCGGCACCACGGTGGAGACCGTGTCGCGGGTACTTGCGGCCCTCTCGTCGTATTTCGCGTGGTACTGCCGCGAGCACCGCGCGGGCCGTGGTGCACCACCGCTCACGAATCCCTGCCGCGGGGTGCGGGCCGCGCACTCGCCGGGCTGTGCGCAGTGCACCGCCGCGCGGGGCGCGGGCCGCGGCACCAGCCTGAAGGGCAGGTGCGCCGAGCGGGACTCACGCCTGCCGGGGTGGGCCCTGCCCGAGTGGGAGCAGTCCCTCACCGCGAGTGCAGCGAACACCCGCGCCGCCTACCGGCGTGACGTGGAGCTGTTCGCCGAGTGGCTCGCCGCCCTGGCCGGCGCCGCTTCGCCGGCTGCAGCCGAGCGTGAGCATGTGCGCGAGTACCTGGCGGTGATGCACAACTCCGGTGCCTCGCCGCGCACCGTGGCACGGAGGGTCGCGTCGTTGCGCCGGTACTTCGCCTGGGCGGTGCGCCGCGGCTCGGCAGAATCCGACCCCACCGACGGGATCCACTCGCCGGTCTCGAGAGGTCGCCTGCCGCGGCCGCTCGATGTCGACACCGCCGCGCTGCTGGTGTCCTCCGAGGACCCCGCCGCCCCCGGGTGGCGGCGAGCCCGTGACCGCGCCGTGCTCGAGATCCTCTACGGCAGCGGCCTGCGCGTGTCGGAGCTGTGCGGCCTCGCACTGCAGAGCACCGAACGGGGCGGCGCCATGCTGCGCGTGGTCGGCAAGGGGCACAAGGAGAGATTGGTGCCGGTGAGCGGGCCCGCCCGCACGGCTCTTGCCCGCTGGGCAAAGGTGCGTGCGGAGGTGGCGAACGAAAAGTCGGGCAACTCGCTGTTCCTCACCGCGCGCGGCGGCAGGGTGACCCGTCGCGACGTGGCACGGATCCTCGACGACGCGTGCGAACGTGTCGGTCTCGACTCGGGCACGCACCCGCACGCCCTGCGGCACTCGTTCGCCACGCACCTCATGGACAACGGTGCCGACACGCGCGCCATTCAGGAGCTTCTCGGTCACTCGGATGCCAGCACGACGCAGCGCTACACGCACGTGAGCAAGGAGAAGCTGCGGCTCGCGTACTCGCAGTCGCACCCGCGCGCATGAACGCCCAGCCTGCCCGCTACGGGGTCGAATCCGCCTGGAGCGCATGGCACGGCTCGCAGGAACCCACCGCGCGCGAGTGGCTGGTGGTGCACTACGCCTCGCTCGTGAAGTTCGTCGCCGGCCGACTCTCGGCCGGACTCCCGCGCAGCGTGGACACCGGCGACCTCGTGAGCGCCGGTGTGTTCGGTCTCATGAACGCAATCGACCGGTTCGACCCTGCTCACGGCGCGAAGTTCGAGTCGTTCGCGATCCCGCGCATCCGCGGCGCGATCCTCGACAGCCTCCGGGCACTCGACTGGGTGCCGCGCACGGTGCGTTCCCGTTCGCGCGCGGTGCAGGATGCGATCGGCACCCTCGAGGGGAACCTCGGGCGCGCGCCGACCGACGAGGAGATCGCCGCACAGCTCGGCATCGGCACCGACGAGCTCGGTGACTGGCTGGCCGACATCGCGGCCGGTTCGGTGGGTCCTCTCGACCACGTGGCGATGGACTCCGCCGCGGCCGAGGACACCCACGAGACGCAGCCCGGCCACGCACTCGAGCAGGCCGAGCTGCGCGACGCGATGCGGCGCGAGATCGGCAGGCTGCCGGAGCGCGAGCAGGCCGTGCTCATCCTCTACTACGACGACGGTCTCACGCTCGCCGAGATCGGCGAGGCACTCGGTGTCACCGAGAGCAGGGTGAGCCAGATCCACTCGAAGGCGGTGCTGCAGCTGCGCTCGCGGCTCGCCTCGGCGGGGATGGCCTGACCGACGCACCCGCGCCGCGCACCACATTCGCTCCATGGCACCGGTGTTCTCAGTGTTGGCACTCTGCGTGCCCCTCGCTCCCGCTGTCGCTCTGCCGGGTCGGGTGGTGCGGCCCTTCGTGGCTCCGCAGTGCACGCGCTGCTCCGGTCACCGCGGGGTCACCGTGGCTGTCCCGGCGGGCAGCACGGTCACGGCCCCGTTCGCCGGGGAGGTGAGGTTCTCGGGCACAGTGGCACGCAGGCCGTTCCTCGTCATCGACACCGGGGCCGGCCTGCTCACCCTCGGCGACCTCGCGTCGGTGCGGCTGTCCGTGGGGGACACGGTGACGGCGGGACAGGCCCTCGGCACCTCCGGTGGTCTCGTGTACGTGGGGGTGCGCCGCGGGGGAGTGCCGGTGCACCCGCGGGTGCTGTTCGGTGGTTCCCGGGCCCGCCTGGTGCCCCCACCGTCGGCCGCATGCCCCGTGGGACGGGCGGACCCGGGCCGATAACATCGCAGATGGCCTCGGAACACCCCGGGGCCGAAGAAAACATGCACACCGGCCATCTGCGGTCGCTCCGGCGCCGGCCCGGTGTGTGGTCAACCGCAGGAGGAGAGAACCATGGCCGTCGTCACCATGCGACAGATGCTCGAGGCAGGTGTCCATTTCGGGCACCAGACCCGCCGTTGGAACCCCAAGATGAAGCAGTTCATCTTCGGCGAGAAGAACGGCGTCCACATCATCAACCTCGACCAGACGCTCGAGCGCATCGAGGTCGCGTACGCCTTCGTGAGGGACCTCGTCGCCAACGGCGGCACCGTGCTGTTCGTCGGCACGAAGAAGCAGGCGCAGGACCCCATCCGCACCCAGGCCATCGCCTGCGGCATGCCGTACATCAACGAGCGCTGGCTGGGCGGCATGCTCACCAACTTCGAGACCATCTCGAAGCGCGTCGGCAAGATGCAGGAGTACGAGCGCATGCGCGCGTCCGGCGAGTTCGAGGCGATGCCGAAGAAGGAGGCCCTCCTGCTCACCCGCGAGCTCGAGAAGCTGCAGAAGAACCTCTCCGGCATGGCGAACATGACCCGCCGTCCCGATGCCGTGTTCGTGCTCGACACCATGAAGGAGCACATCGCGGTCACCGAGGCCAACAAGCTGAAGATCCCCGTTGTCGCCGTGGTGGACTCGAACGTCGACCCCGACCTCGTCCAGTTCCCGGTCCCCGGCAACGACGACGCGATCCGCGCCAACGAACTCCTCACCCGTGTTATCGCGGAGGCAGTGCTCGAGGGTCGCTTCATCAACCAGAAGCGCGTCCCCGCAGCCCCGGCCGCCGCCGCAGGTGCCGAGCGCACCCCCGAGGAGACCGCGGCCTTCGAGGCACAGCAGGCCGAGGCACGCCGCCAGGCCGCCGCTGCCCTCGCACAGCGCGAGGCCCGCATGTCGGCCGCCAAGTCGACGGAAGAGAAGACCACCGACGGAAACCCGGAGTGACCACCCCCATGTCCGTGACAGCAAAAGACGTTGCCAGCCTCCGTGCCGCCACAGGCGCGGGGATGATGGAGTGCAAGAAGGCCCTCGAGGCCTCCGGCGGTGACATCGAGGCCGCCAAGCAGTGGCTGCGCGAGAAGGGTCTCGCGGCATCCGCCAAGCGTGACGACCGCGAGAACGCCCAGGGAGTGGTGGCAATCGCCATCGAGGGCAACCGCGGTGCGATCGTGAAGCTGAAGTGCGAGACCGACTTCGTCGCCTCGAGCGACGGCTTCAAGGCCGCGGCCACCACGCTGCTGACGGCGGGGCTTGCCGACGGCGAGCAGGCCAGCGCCGCGAAGGCGGCGATGGTGGACGACCTGAAGATCTCCCTGAAGGAGAAGATCGAGGTCGGCGAGGTCGTGCGCTTCGAGGCAGCGGCCGGCAATGTGCTCGACCTGTACGAGCACGTGCAGGGCGGCCGCGGCGTGAACGGTGTTCTCGTCGAGATGTCGGGCGCCACCCAGGAACTCGCCCACGACATCGCGGTCCACGTCGCGTTCGCTCGGCCGAGGTATCTCACCCGTGACGAGGTGCCCGCCGACGAGGTGGAGAAGGAGCGCCAGACGCTCGAGACCATCACGCGCAACGAGGGCAAGCCCGAGCAGGCAGTGGCGAAGATCGTCGAGGGCCGCATCGGCGGCTTCTACAAGGACGTGTGCCTGCTCGAGCAGCCGTACGCGAAGGACGACAAGGTCTCGATCGAGAAGCTCATCGGGTCGGCCCGCATCGTGCGGTTCGCACAGGTGGAGATCGGCTGACATGCCCGAACGGCCCGCCTGGTCACGCGTCGTGCTGAAGCTCTCGGGCGAGGCACTGGCCGAGCCCGGCGGTTCCGGTCTCGACAACGCGGTCCTCGAGCAGGTTGCGCGCGAGGTCCACGGTGCGCGTGCCGAACTAGGCGTCGATGTCGCCATCGTGGTGGGCGGCGGCAACTTCTGGCGCGGCATCCGTGGTGCCGACCAGGGCATGGACCAGGCACAGGCTGACTTCATGGGGATGCTCGCCACCGTCATGAACGGTCTGGCACTGCAGGACGCACTCGAGCGCGTCGGTCAGCACGCACGCGTGATGAGTGCCATCGAGATGCCGAAGGTGGCCGAGCCCTACATCCGACGCCGCGCCGAGCGCCACCTCGAGAAGGGCCGCGTGGTCATCCTCGCCGGCGGCACGGGCAACCCGTTCTTCACCACCGACACCGCCGCGGCGCTCCGCGCGGCGGAGATCGGGGCGCAGGCAATCCTGAAGGGGACGCACTCCGGGGTCGACGGCGTGTACACAGCCGACCCGAAGAAGGACGCAACCGCGACGCGTTACGACCGCATCAGCCACATGGACGTCATCACGAAGGGCCTGAAGGTGATGGACTCCACCGCAATCACTTTCTGCATGGAGAAAAATCTCCCCATCGTGGTGTTCGACCTGCTCGCGGGCGGCAACGTCAAGTCCATCCTGCTCGGCGAGCGGATAGGTACGCTGGTCGGGTGACCGAAGAGACGCTCCTCGATGCCATCGACAAGATGGAGAGGGCCGTCGGCCACGCCCAGACACAGTTCGCCACGGTGCGCACCGGCCGCGCGAACCCCGCACTCGTCGAGAAGCTCATGGTCGACTACTACGGTGCCGCCACGCCGCTTCAGCAGCTCGCCGGTTTCCAGGTTCCCGAGG
The DNA here is from genome assembly GCA_049454855.1 of Ilumatobacteraceae bacterium. Classification (GTDB taxonomy): domain Bacteria; phylum Actinomycetota; class Acidimicrobiia; order Acidimicrobiales; family Ilumatobacteraceae; genus UBA2093. The sequence continues at coordinate 10,576 of JBMUAQ010000033.1, read as the reverse complement.
CACGCACGCTCGTGGTGAAGCCGCACGACAGGGGATCCATCGCGAACATCGAGAAGGCGATCCGCGAGAGCGACCTCGGTCTCCAGCCCTCGAACGACGGCATCGTCATCCGGCTCTCGTTCCCCGCCCTCACCGAGGAGCGCCGCAAGGAGTACGTGAAGGTCGTGAAGAACATGGCCGAGGAGGCAAAGGTCGCGGTGCGCAACATCCGCCGCGACGCCCGCAAGACGCTCGAGACCGCCGAGAAGAACTCCGAGATCTCGAAGGACGACCTCGAGCGGGCCGAGAAGGAGCTCGACAAGCTGACGCAGGACCATGTCGAGCAGATCGACAAGGCCCTGTCCCGCAAGGAACAGGAACTCCTCGAGGTCTGAACCGGGGATGCCCCCGGGGGTCGCCGGGGCGGAACTAGGTTTGCCCCGGGAACGAAAAGGGGTACCCATGAGCGACGACATCTGGCGCAGGCGAGACGACACCGGCGACGACCGCGGCTCCGACTACGGCACCGACTTCGGCTCCGACTTCGGCACCATCCAGTTCGCCGACGACCCCACGGGCGAGGCACCGATCACCTTCGGCGAGGGCAGCGGGGGTCTCCCGCACTGGACCGAGCCGCCCACGGGCGAGATGCCGGGCACCGCATCCGACGACGACACCGACGTGTGGGCCACGTTCCAGCAGCCGAGCGAACCCACCCGCCGGCCCGAGCGCATCACGATCGGGGGCGAGTCCACGGGCGAGCGCGGGCGTCCCCGTGACATCACCTCCGAGACCCTGCGCGACCCGAGCCGGGATGTGGTGCGTGACATCACGGGCGGCACGAGCCGTCCGACCGCGCGCGGACCGCAGGTACGGCGCGGTTCCACCCGCGGGCCCCGCGGTGCCGCGGGCCGCGACATGCCGACTGCCATCACCACCGGCCTCGTTCTCATCGCGGTGTTCATCGGTGCGGTGATGTGGCGTCCCGCCGCCGTGATGCTGATCGTGCTCGCCGTCGTCGGCCTCGCGGCCGTGGAGTTCTTCAGCAAGGTCACCGAGAAGGGCTACAGGCCCGCCACGTTCGGTGGGCTGCTCGCCTGCGTGACCGCACCGCTCGCGGCCTACTGGATCGGTGATGCGGCGCTGCCCCTTGTTCTTGCGCTCGGCTTCCTTGCCTCCACCATCGGGTTCCTCGGTGCCACAGGTGTGCAGAGCGGGCCGATGCCGAATGTGGCCATCACGAACATGGCGGTCACATGGATCGGTCTTCTCGGTTCGTTTGCGGCCCTGATCCTGCGCCAGAGCGTCTCGGGCGGCATCCCCGCACACGTCGGCACCGACACCATCTTCATCCTCGTGGCCGCGGTGGTGGCGAACGATGTAGGGGCACTCTTCGTGGGTTCCGCCGCCGGCCGCACACCACTGCGAGAGTGGGTGAGCCCCAACAAGTCCGTCGAGGGGCTCCTCGGTGGCGCCGTGGCCACCGTGGTGGTCACCGGGCTCGTGGCCTCGCAGAACGGCACATGGAACAACATGGGGGAGTGGCTCGCGCTCGCGATCGTGGTGTCGGTCATGGCCCCGCTCGGCGACCTCGTGGAGTCCATGTTCAAGCGCAACCTCGACGTGAAGGACTTCGGCACGGTGCTGGCCGGCCACGGGGGCGTGCTCGACCGCTTCGACGGGTTCCTCTTCGTGCTCCCGGCCGTGTATTACCTGCTCCAGGTGCTCCAGCCCTGGACGTCCTGAACCGACGGCCCCCCGCCGGTCGACCGGCCCGGGGCGGTGACCTTCGTCGCGTGCTGTCCGTGGTGCGGGCAGTGCTGACAGAATTCCGCCGATGAACGCCACCACCGGACGATCATGCGGCGCGTCGCGGTAGCCGGCTCCACCGGTTCGATCGGCACGCAGACCCTCGAGGTCGTGCGGGCCGCCGGGGATGCATTCAGGGTCACGGCACTCGCCGCCGGCTCGAACGTTGCCGCGGTGGTGGAGCAGGCGCTCGAGTTCCGGCCCGACGTCGTGGTGGTCACCGACCCCGAGGCACGCCGCAACGTGGAGTCGGCTCTCCCGGGTTTCGCGGTGTCGGGCGATCTCGTCGACGTGGTGGACACCGCAGACGTCGTGGTGAACGGTGTGATGGGTTTCGCCGGTCTCCCGGTGACCATGGAGACACTCCGCCGGGGGCGGGTGCTCGGCCTCGCGAACAAGGAGAGCCTGATCGCGGCAGGACCCGTGGTGCAGCCGCTGCGCTCCGTGCCGGGAGCCGAGCTGGTGCCTGTCGACAGCGAGCACTGTGCCGTGCACCAGTCGCTCCGCGCGGGCAACGGACCGCGCGAGGTCGCACGGGTGGTGCTCACCGCGAGCGGTGGCCCGTTCCGCGGACGTTCCTGGGCGGAACTCGCCGACGTGACCCGCGACGAGGCGCTGTCTCACCCCACATGGAAGATGGGCCCCAAGATCACGGTCGACTCCTCGACCCTGATGAACAAGGGGCTGGAAGTCATCGAGGCACACGAACTGTTCGGGACACCGTTCGACAGGATCGATGTGGTCGTGCACCCGCAGTCGGTGGTGCACTCGATGGTCGAGTTCACCGACGGCTCCACCATCGCCCAGTTGTCGATGCCCGACATGCGCCTGCCCATCGGGTACGCGCTGGGCTGGCCCGACCGCATCGATGTGCCCTACGGCCGCATCGACTGGGCATCGCTCGGCAGTCTCGACTTCGAGGAGCCCAACCGCCGGAACTTCCGCTGTCTCGACCTCGCCTACGAGGCGGGGCGTGCGGGCCGCGATGCCCCCGCCGTCCTCTCGGCGGCGAACGAGGTGGCGGTGCAGGCGTTTCTCGACGGCCGCATCACCTGGCCCCACATCGCACTCACCGTGGAGGCCGTGATGGCGCGCCACACCCCCTCGCACCCGAGGGACATCGAGGACGTTCTTGCGGCCGACGCAACCGGCCGCCGGCTCGCACAGGAGGCCATGCCGTGAGCAACTTCTACCAGTCCTTCCGCGAGGAGATCGCCGCCGGTGGTGCGGTCGACGACGGCACCGGTCGGCCATCCCGTGAAGGGAAAGTGATGGGGCTCGTGATGCTCGCCGGCCTCGTGGCGCTCGCGGTGCTCTCCCCGTGGACATTCGTGTTCGTGCTCGGTCTGCTCGTGTCGGTGTTCCTCCACGAGGTCGGCCATTTCTGGACGGCCCGCCGCACGGGCATGAAGGCCACGCAGTTCTTCATGGGTTTCGGACCGCGCGTGTTCAGTTTCACCCGCGGCGAGACGGAGTACGGGGTGCGTGCGCTGCCGCTCGGTGCGTTCGTGCGCATCATCGGCATGAACAACATCGACGAGGTCGACCCCGCCGACGAGCCCCGCGCGTACCGCAGCAAGTCGTACCCGCGGCGGCTGCTCGTCATCACCGCCGGGTCGATCATGCACATGGTCATCGCGTTCGTGCTGTTCGCGGGCATCTACGTCACGGCCGGGGGCACGGTCAGCACGGGACGTGCCGAGGTGCTGGGGATGCTGGAGGGGAGCCCCGCCTGGGAGGCCGGCATCCGCACGGGCGACACGCTCGTGTCGGTCGACGGGGTGGCCGTCGGCTCATACGACTCCGTCGTCGCCGAGATCACGCGTCATGCCGCCGGCGACACGGTCGAGGTGGTGTGGGAGTCCGGCGGCACGCGGCGCAGCGCCGAGGTCACGCTCGACGAGAGCCGCACCACCGCTGGCAGGGGTTTCCTCGGTCTCTACGCGAACGACGAGGAGACGAGGCGTCTCGGGCCAGTCACGGCGGTCGGCCGTTCGGTCGGTGACATCGGCTCCACCGTCGTGAACTCCGCATCCAGCGTCGTCAAGGTGCTGAACCCGGCGAACTCGTGGCAGCAGCTCACCGACGAGGAGGCCCCGCTCGAGAACCGGCCGACCACCGTGGTGGGCATGAGCCAGCTCGGCGGGGACGTGGGCCGCAGCCAGGGTCTGGCCGGGGTGCTGAGGCTCCTCGCCTACGTGAACGTGTTCGTGGGCCTGTTCAACATGCTGCCGGTGCTGCCGTTCGACGGCGGTCACGCGGCCATCGCCACCTACGAGCGCCTGCGCTCGCGCCGCGGCCGGGAGCCCTACCGTGCCGACATCAACAAGATGGTGCCCGTCGCAACCGTGGTGGTGGGCCTGCTCCTCGTGCTCTTCCTCACCGGTCTGTACCTCGACATCGCCCGGCCCATCGGCTGACCCGCCCCGCTTCCTGACACACTGTGACCATGCACGAGCGCCGCAGCACCAGGCAGATCAAGGTGGGCAAGGTGGCCGTGGGCGGTGACGCCCCGGTCTCCGTGCAGTCGATGACCACCACGAAGACCGCCGATGTCGAGGGCACCCTCCAGCAGATCTACGCGCTGGCGGCCGCCGGGTGCGACATCGTGCGCTGCACGTGCAACGAGCCGGAGGCAGCCGAGGGTCTCGCCCAGATCGTGCCGCGCTCGCCGATCCCGATCATCGCCGACATCCATCACCAGTACCGCATGGCTCTCGCCGCCATGGAGGCGGGTGTGCACGGTCTGCGCCTGAACCCGGGCAACATCCGCAAGCCGGAGCACATCAAGGCGGTGGCATCGGAGGCGCGTGACCGCGGCCTCTCAATCCGCATCGGGGTGAACGGCGGGTCGCTCGACCCGTCGCTGTACGAGAAGCACGGCGGCCTCACCGCGGCCGCGATGGTGGAGTCCGCACTGCAGGAGATCGCCTACTTCAACGACGTCAGCTTCGACCAGATCAAGATCTCGGTGAAGGCCAGCAACGTGCCGTTGATGGTGGATGCCTACCGAATGCTCGCAGACACCGTCGACCACCCCCTGCACCTCGGTGTCACCGAGGCGGGCCCGCCGCCCGCCGGTCTCGTGAAGGCCACGGCCGGCATCGCCACCCTCCTGCTGGAAGGCATCGGCGACACCATCCGCTACAGCCTCACCGCCGACCCGGTGGAGGAGGCCCGCGCCGGACGCCAGCTGCTGGAGGCGCTCGGGCTCCGCGAGCGCAAGAACGTCGACCTCATCGCGTGCCCCAGCTGCGGACGCGCCGAGATCGACGTGATCGAGGTGGCCAACCGTGCGATGGCGGCCTTCGAGGACCGCAAGCTGCCGCTGCAGATCGCGGTGATGGGGTGCGTGGTGAACGGCCCTGGGGAGGCCCGTGAGGCCGACCTCGGCATCGCGGCCGGCAACAAGCGCGGGCACCTCTTCGTGAAGGGGCGCAACGTCGCCGTGGTGCCCGAGGACGAGATGGTCGAGGCACTCGTGGAGTGGGCCGAGTTCATCAACGAGCACGGCACCGATGCGGCAATCGCGCGCGCCGACACCGCACGCGCCGAGCGCGAGGCCGCGCGCGACCGCTCCCAGCTGCTCGACGAGAAGGGCGAGGATGCGAACAACGCGTCCGAGCGCATCGTGGAGATCAGGAAGACCGTCGGCGGCTGAGGCTGCGCGTGCCGGTCAGCCGGCCGAGCACACCCAGACGTCCGCGTCGCCCGAGAGCACCATGCTCTCGCCGGCCTGCAGCACCACTGCCTCGTCACGGGCGATGCCGTCCAGTTCGCCCGCCGTGCGCACCACCACCGACACCGTCGTCGCGGTCACCGCGGTGGTGCCGGACACTTGCACCGGCCGTGCGGTGAAGGCACCGTCGGGGCCGGTGAAGACGCCGTCGGTGGCGGTCAGCTTGGGCTGCCCGAGAACGCGGGTGTCCACCACGGCGAGGAGCTCCGTGACATCGATGTGCTTGGCGGTGAACCCGGCACGGATCACGTTGTCGGATGACGACATCACCTCGAGGCCGCTGCCGTGCAGGTATGCGTGCAGGTTGCCCGCAGGCAGCGAGATCGCCTCGCCGGGCCGCAGCGACACGTGGTTGAGCAGCGGCGCGACGCGAAGTCCGCGGTCGCCCGGCCACAGACGGGCGATCTCCTGCAGCCATGCGGGGCAGCGGTCGGTGTCGGCCGGCCCGCGCTGGTCGAACGCCCACAGCAGGTACCCGTCGATGCCGTTGGCGTCCAGCACCTCGGCCTCCTCGTTCCATCCGTACACCTTCAGCTGCTCGACCGATGAGTCCACGTCGTCGAACCCGCAGAGAGCCTCGAAGGGCGTGAGCGCCACGAGCATCTCGGGCTTGGGATGTGGGTCGCGGTAGTTGCGCGTGGGGTCAGACGGGGCCGTTCCTGATGCGTTCTCGCGATCGAAACCCCGACGGGCACGGGCGGCATCCGGGTGAGTCTGCAGGGAGAGCGGCGACTCGCACGACAGCACCTTCACCAGGATCGGCAGGTCGCCGACGATCCCGGCGAGCGGACGTCCGGTGCCGCTCTCGAGCGACGGTGCGCCCGGGTGCGTGCCGAGCCACCATTCCGCGTGCGGCCGCCCGTCCTCGGGGTGGCCGGTGAGTGCCGGGATGAACGACGTGGACCCCCACGCATAGTGCTGGATGGTTCCCGTGATGCGGACGGGCACGGCGATCAGCCCCCCGCGAGGGTGACGATGCGCTCGACGGCACCGTCGACGGGGACGAGGTCGCTCGTGCCCGCGATGCGGTCGCGCACCTCCACGTTGCCGTCGGCAAGTGAGCGGCCGACAACCACCACGGTGGGGATGCCGAGAAGCTCGGCATCCTTGAACTTCACGCCCGGTGACACACCGCTGAGGTCGTCCAGCAGCACCTCGATGCCCCTCGCCTCGAGCGAGGCCGACAGCGTCTCGGCAGCGGCGGCGGTGCCGTCGTCGCCCTTGCCGGCGATCACCACGTGCACGTCGGCGGGTGCAACCGCACGCGGCCATCGCAATCCGAGCGCATCGTGGTGGGCCTCGGCGATTGCGGCGACGGCGCGCGACACCCCGATGCCGTACGAACCCATGGTGACCGTGACCTGCCTGCCGTTCGCATCCAGCACCTGCAGGCCGAGCCGGTCGGCGTACTTGCGGCCCAGCTGGAACACGTGGCCGATCTCGATGCCGCGAGCGATCTCGAGCGGTGCGGAGCAGCGCGGGCACGGGTCACCCGAGCGCACCTCGGCAGCCTCGATCCTGCCGTCGGCGCGGAAGTCGCGGCCGTGTACGAGGTGCAGCACGTGTGTGTCGGGGGTGTCGGCCCCCGTGACCCACGCCGAGCCATCGGCCACCGAGGGGTCGAGCAGGTAGCGGATGCCCGAGGGGCTGTCGCTGCCGAGCACGCGGGGGCCGATGTAGCCCTTCACGAGTGCGGGATGCGCCGCGAAACCTGCCTCATCCAAGGGCTCGACCTCGGCCGGGGACACCTGCGCCTCCACCCGCTTCAGGTCGACCTCGCGGTCGCCGGGCAGACCGATCACCACGGTCTCCCGGGTGCCGTCGGGATTGCGCAGTGACAGCACCACGTTCTTCAGGGTGTCGGATGCCGCCCACGCACGGTCGCCGCGCGTGTGTGCGGAGTTCAGGAAGTCAACGAGCGCAGCGATCGTGGGGCAGTCGGGCGTGTGCACGTCCGTGGCGACGGGGTGGTCGGAGGTGTCGGCGGCGGGTGCACCGGTGGCGACGGCCTCGGTGTTGGCGGAGTAGTCGCACCCCGTGCAACGCACGAAGGTGTCCTCACCCACGTCGATGGGGGAGAGGAACTCCTCGCTCATCGAGCCGCCCATCGCCCCGCTCATTGCCTTCACGATCACGTACGGCAGGGACAGACGCCGGAAGATGCGTTCGTAGGCGTCGCGGTGAGCGTCGTAGCTCGCCTGCAGCCCGGTCTCGTCCATGTCGAAGGAGTAACTGTCCTTCATGAGGAACTCGCGCCCACGCAGCAATCCTGCGCGCGGCCGCGCCTCGTCGCGGTACTTCGTCTGGATCTGGTACAGCGATACCGGCAGGTCCTTGTACGAGGAGTAGAGGTCCTTCACGAGAAGTGTGAACATCTCCTCGTGGGTCGGGCCGAGCAGATAGTCGGCACCCTTGCGGTCGACGAGACGGAAGAGGTTGTCCCCGTACTCGGTCCAGCGGTTCGTGGCCTCGTACACCTCGCGGGGCAGCAGTGCGGGGAAGTGGACCTCCTGCGCACCGATCGCGTCCATCTCCTCGCGCACGATCGCCTCGACCCGCCTCAGCACCCGCCACCCGAGAGGGAGCCAGGTGTACCCGCCGGGGGCGGCCCGGCGGATGTAGCCGGCCCGCACCAGGAGGCGGTGGCTCGGCACCTCGGCGTCCGAGGGGTCCTCCCTCAGGGTGCGGACGAAGAGCTGGCTGAGGCGGAGCATGCGAAACGAAACCCTAGTTGCGGCTGGTAGCCTCTTCGCCGTCCCTTGAAGTTCGACGAACGCGAGGCACGGGCCGAAAGGTCCGTGCTTTTTGTTCTCTAGAGGCCAGATGACGGCCAGGAAGGCGGTGAGCCCCATGTCCAACGTGACCGAGCGGGTCACCGCCATGGTGACACCCATTCTCGCCGACCTGTCCCTCGAGCTGTACGACATCGACTTCTCGGGCGGGGTCCTGCGCGTCACGATCGACACGCCCCCCGGCTCGCCGGCCGGTGTCGACATCGACAAGATCTCCCTCGTCTCGCGGCTGCTCGGCCGCGAGCTCGACCATGACGAGAGCGCGGTTCCCGGCCGGTTCACCCTCGAGGTGTCGAGCCCGGGGCTCGAGCGCACACTGCGCACTCCCGCACACTTCGCCCGCGAGGTTGGCAAGCAGGTCTCTTTGCGTCTGCGCGACCAGGTGAGGGCCGCCGCCGCGTGGCCGGGGTTCTGGTCGGCTGCGGCGACACCACGGTGAAGCTGCGCGAGGAGACCGGCCCGGAGATCGAGGTCCCGTTCTCGGCCATCGAGAAGGCCCGCACCGTGTTCGTGTGGGAGACGAACCCCAAGCCGAACTCGCCCGAGGCGCTGCGCGCCAGGGGCAGGAAGAACACGACAGAAAATGAACCACAACGAGACAGGGAGGCAGATTCGCTGTGAGCAACCTTGACATGTCCGAGGCGGTGCGCATGCTGGCCGCAGACCGCGGCATCTCCGTCGACGCACTGCTGCAGGTGCTCGTGGAGGCGCTGGCCACCGCATACAAGAAGCGCCCCGGCGCGGCCGACGAGGTCATCGTGGAGATCAATCCCGAGAACCTCGACATGAAGTTCATCGCATACGACGTGGACGAGGACGGCAACTGGATCAACGAGCGCGACGACACGCCGAACAAGAACGACCTCGGTCGCATCGCCGCCGCCACCTTCAAGCAGGTCATGAGCCAGCGCATCCGCGAGGTGGAGCGTGACCGCAAGTTCGAGGAGTACGCGAACCGCGAGGGTGATCTCGTCACCGGCATCATCCAGCAGGCCGAAGGCCGTTACGCGCTCCTCGACCTCGGGAAGGTGGAGGCCCTGCTGCCGCAGGCCGAGCAGGTTCCCTTCGAGCGTCCCGAGCCGGGCGGAAGGCTGAAGGCATACATCGTCGAGGTCCGCAAGACGGCGAAGGGTCCGCAGATCGTGGTCAGCCGCACGCACCCCGGTCTCATCAAGCGTCTCTTCGAGCTCGAGGTCCCCGAGATCGCCGACGGCGTGGTGGAGATCAAGTCGTGCGCCCGTGAGCCCGGCCACCGCACCAAGATCGCCGTCGCATCGAACGACCCCAACGTCGACCCCGTCGGCGCCTGCGTGGGGGCCCGCGGAGGCCGCGTGCGCATGGTCGTGAACGAGCTGCGCGGCGAGAAGATCGACATCGTCAGCTACTCCGAGAACCTCGAGGAGTTCATTGCGAAGGCGCTCTCACCCGCGAAGGTCACCGAGGTGCGCGTCAGCGAGGACGGGACCCAGGCCGACGTGATCGTGCCCGACTTCCAGTTGTCCCTCGCAATCGGACGTGAGGGCCAGAATGCGCGTCTCGCGCACCGCCTCACCGGGGTCCGCATCGACGTGAAGGGCGAGACCCAGGCAGCCAACGAGGCAGCAGGGATCGTCACCCCCGCCACCGGCGACACCGGCTATGCGGCAGGTGAGTGGCGCAAGAACGACGAGACCGGCGAGATGCAGTTCCACGCGGCCGACGGCACCGTCGTGAGCGAGGCCGAATGGGCCGGCGGGGCGCCGTCGGGGAAGAGCACGGAGGCCTGAGCTCTTGGCAAGCAAGAAGGTGAAGATCGCCGACCTGGCGAAGGACCTCGGTGCGAGCGCGGATGCCGCGTTCATGCTGGTTCAGCAGCTGGGGATCGACGCGCGCTCGAAGGCAGTCTCCATCGAGGAGGCACAGGCTGACCGCGTGCGTCGCTGGGTGAAGAACAACGGTCTGCCCGAGTTCAAGGAAGAGGCGCCCGCGAAGAAGGCAGCCGCGAAGAAGGCACCGGCGAAGAAGGCGGCCGCCACAGGTGACGAGAAGCCGGCGAAGAAGGCCGCCGCGAAGAAGGCACCGGCGAAGAAGGCCGCCGCGAAGAAGGCGGCCGCCACCAAGACCGAGAACGAGACCCCGGCCGAGGTGGTGGATGCCCCCGTGGTCGAGCCCGAGACAACCGCCGTGGTGGTCACAGAGTCGCCGGTGGTGGAGACCCCCGAGACCCCGGCTGCTCCCGAGACCCCGCCGGCACCTGCTGCGCCGGCCGCGTCGGGGG
>JBMUAQ010000032.1:0-19240 GCA_049454855.1 Ilumatobacteraceae bacterium | reverse complement strand
TGTGCGGGGTCGTCGACTGGGGTCAGGTGGAGCGTGCCCTCCGCACCGTGTGCATGGTGGAAGCGGACGAGTGCCGACACATCGAGGTCGGTGAGGATGTCACCGTTCATCACCACGAATGTCTCGTTGATGCCCGCATCGCGCGCGGCGAACGCAATCGCCCCTGCGGTGTCGAGTGGCTCCGGCTCGATTGCGTAATGGAGTGACACCCCCGCGCACGTGCCGTCCGGGAACGCTGACATGAACGGCTCGGGCTTGAACCCGAGCGCGAGCGCCACCCTGTCCACACCGGCCGAGCTGAGCGCGGCGATGAGATGCTCGAGCTGGCGGACGTTGGCGATCGGCAACAGCGGCTTCGGAACCGAGAACGTGAGCGGCCGCAACCGGGTGCCGAAGCCCCCGACGAGGATGACCGCCTGCATCAGCCCGTGGTGGTGGAGGTGGCGGGGACGCTGTCGGAACCCGCATCCGGCACAGTGGTGGAGCCGTCGGCGGGAACCGTGGTGGAGGGCGCCACCCCGCTGTCGACCGCACCGAGCTCGGGCAGGTCCTTGGCGGACGCCGGCATCGGTACCTCGGCATCAGGCGCTGCGAAGGCCACCATGATTGCCATGCCGTCCTTGTCGATCTTGATGTTGTCGAAGTCTGCGATGTACTTCCTCTTCGTGGAGGGGTCGTCGTACTGGTCCCACACGGTGACCGACACCTGAGCGTCGACCATCTTGCCGTCCTTGTCCTTGCACTTGTCGGCGTCGACCGCATAGGACTTGCCGTCGTTCTGGTCGTTCGGGAATGACACCCCGTCGGTGGTGACCTTCACCCCGTAGGTGTCGAGGAACACCCCGAACTTCGCCCTGCGGCCCGTGGCGAGCGCGGTGGGGTGCCAGTGGATCACTCCGTCGTCGTGGCTGTGCACGCCGTACTTCTGGTAGAGCGGATCGACCGGGTCCTCCTTGGCGCCGGCGAGGTCCTTCAGCTGCTCGTCGCAGGCATAGAAGCCGTACGACACGTGCCAGTGGTCGTTGATGGTCGGCGGCGTGTTCAGGCTCGGCAGCGACTGGCGGGCGTACACCACGAGCCCGAGGCCCACGAGAATGACGGCGGCCATGGTGGCCGGGAACACCGTGCCGCCCTGGAAGCGGATCCGGCGGCCCTTGCCCTTCGACGCGAGACGGGCGACCTTCTTTGCTGACGAACCACTTGCCACGAGTCGGGAAGGCTACCGCCGGTTGTCGGCGAGCATGAGGTACTCCCCTGCCACCGCATCGGGCGACACCCGCTCCACGACCCATTCCCGGCCGCTCCTGCCCATCTGCTCGCGGGCCGTTTCGTCGGCAAGGAGTGCCTCGATTGCGGCGACGAACCGGTCCTCGTCATCAGGGGGCACGGCAACCCCGGCACCGCTCTGCGCCAGGATCCGCGGGACCTCGGTGCCCTCGTCGATCGCGGCGACGACCGGTCGTGCCGCGGCGAGGATGCTGTAGGTCTTCGACGGGACGCTCACTGCCGCGAGCCCCGCGCGCAGCGGAACCACGTGCACGTCGCCCGTGGCGAGCACCTCGGGCACACGTTCCCGCGGTTGGTAGTCACCGAAGCGCAGGTTCGGGATGCCGGTGGCCTCGGCCTCCAGTTGGGCACGTTCGCTGCCCTCGCCGTTGATCACGAACGTTGCGTCCGGTATCCGGCGTGCCGCCGCGAGCATCATCCCGAGCGACTGTGAGAAACCGACGTTCCCCGCGTACATCACGACCGGTTCGTCGCCGATGCCCATCTCCCGGCGCAGCGGAGTCATCCGGTCGCCGGGCACGATGAACCGTGAGTCGACGAAGTTCGGCACCACCACCACCTTGTCCGCATGGCGCTCACCGATCTTGGCCACGACATTCTCGCGTAGGTCGTCGGAGAGCACCACAACCGTGTCACTCAGCCTGTAGGTGAGCCGCTCGAGCGCTGCTGCGGCACGGATCACCCTTCGGTTGGTGATGGCACCTGTCCGCACCGCCGCATCGGGGAACACGTCCTGGATGTTGAACACCGCGCGGGCACCGCGGAGACGTGCCGCCAGCCAGCCCGTGAGACCCAGCGTGAGCGGGGGTGACATCGACACCACCGCGGCGGGGCGTCGTCGCCAACCGCCCGCGAACAGCGTGCAGAAACCCGCCACGGCACTGAAGAGGACGAACCCGAGCGCGCGTCGCGGCAGGTTCCGCTTGTCACCCCCCGGGAACGGGTGCACCCTGATGACCGAGCCCCACTCCGTGCGCTCACGGCGCACCAGGCGGCCGCCCCAGCCCGGCTCGATTGCATGGTTGCGGTACCACGGGAGCGCGGTGACCACGTGCACACGCCGGCCCGTTGCGGCCATGCGCTCGACGATCGTGGTGAAGATCTCACCGGTGGGTGCGGTGTCGGGCGCAAAGTGCGGGCACAGCACCACGACCGGCCGGGAACTCATGATGCGCCCCGCAGTCGCGCCACCGTCTCGTACTGCTCGAGAAGGTCGGATGCCGACAGTGCGCTGGTGAACACGGCGGCCCTCGCGCGCCCACCGTCGACGAGCGCCCCCCGCGATGACCGTGCGTGTGCGAGCGCCCCCGTCCAACCGGGCAGGTGCAGCGGCCGCACGATTCCGCACCCGCCGAGCACACCCGGGATGCTGGCACGGTCGCTCGCGATGACGGGCACGCCCACCCGCATCGCCTCGATCAAAGGTGCCCCGAAACCCTCGTACTCACTGGGGAACACCATGGCATCAGCAGCGGCAAGCAGGCCGTTGCGGTCAGCGGCGCTCACGCGCCCCGGCATCACGACCCGGCCGGCGAGCCCGAGCCGCGCGATGCGTGCGCGCACATCCGCCTCGGCATGACCGGCCGAACCCGCGAACACGGCAATGAGCGAGGGGTCGGCCCACTCGGAACCGGGCGTCGCCATCAGGTCGAGCAGGAACACATGGTTCTTGTGCGGATGGGTGATCGCCGGGTACACCACGAAGGGTCGGTCGCCCAGACCGAATCTCTCCCGCACGGACGGGCCGGGCGTGGGGTCGGCGAAAGCCGCCTCGAGTCCGTGGCGCACGACGCCGATCCGTCCGGGGTCGGTGCCGAACGCAGAGGTGAGCGTGGTCGCGACGAACTGCGACGGCACGGCCACCCTGGTCGCGCGCTCGAGCGATCTCGGCACCATCCAGCGCAGATAACGCAGCTTCACCGGACGCACGTAGTGCGGGTAGTCCACCCACTGCACGTCGTGCACGGTGAGCAACGTGCGCGTGTTGCCGACCCGGGGCACGGTTCCCCCGCCGTGGTGCACGAGATCGAATCCGCGGGTGCGCGCGGCGAGCCACGTGTGCTCCAGCGCGACTCTCTCCGCACGGCGCGTGCACGCACTCGGCGCCTCGTGCACGGTGAAGTGCTCCGCGACAGCCGGCAGGCGCCCGGCAAAGCCACGCGGTGCGAACACCTCGACATCCACGGGGTGGCCGTTCTCCTTGATCCCGTCCATCTGGCGCACGAGGTACTCCTCGCTGCCCCCGACACCGGGCGTGCACCACAGGAGGTTCATCGCCACCCGGAGCCTCACGCCCGCACCGCCTCGGAGTAGGCCTCGGCGACCAGCTGTGCAGTGCGCTGCCATGTTGCCTCCGACGCACGCGACCTGCCCGCCGCCACCAGCTCCTCGCGACGCGATGCGGCCTCGTCGATCGCGTCCGCGATCGACCCCACATCGAGCGGGTCGGCCAGCACGGCAGCACCACCCGCGACCTCCTCGGTGGAGGTGCCGCGCGAGGTGACGACGGCCGTTCCCGCTGCCATCGCCTCGAGCACCGGCATGCCGAAACCCTCCAGCACCGAGGGGTATGCGAACACCGTTGCGGCCGCGTACAGCGCAGGCAGGTCCCCACCGGGCACCCATCCGGTCATCCGGACATCGACGTCGGTCGGCGCCGGACCGTCACCCCAACCGTGGACACCGGCCACGACCAGCGGCATCCTCCGGGCGGTGCGGCCCATCGCGGCGATGAGACGGTCGAGGTTCTTGCGCGGCTCGAGCGTGCCGACGAACAGCACGAACTCATCCGGTAGTGAGTACGCACCCCGCACGCGCTCGATGTCGGCATCACCCACGTGCACCGGTGACACACCGAGCGGAACGTGACGCAACCGCGACGACGGGAAGCCCCCGTCGAGACAGTCGTCCAGCGTGGCCTGCGAGGAGCACAGCACGAGTGAGGCGTTCCTGCGCACGAGGCCGAGGGAGCGCCGGAACACCTTGTTGCCGCGCGGCGTGAAGAACTCCGGGTGCCGGAGGAACGCGACATCGTGCAGCGTCACGACGTGAGGCAGCCGCGTCGCGGCAGGGATGACGGTGGTGGAGTGCACGACATCGACGTCGGTGACCACCGACTCGACGAGGGGCCACCCGAACCTCGTCCATGTCTCGTACAACCACGGCGCGGCCAGCGGCAGGGAGGCGCAGCGAACCGGAGGTGAAAAGCCCGGGGTCGCCGCGCGACGGTGCCGACCGACGACTCCGACCACCTCGACGTCATCGCGCCCGTCGAGAGCGCCCGCGAGTGCGACGGCCGCGGAACCGGTGCCACCGGGCACTCGGTGCCAGCACTGCTCCAGGGTGTAGGCAACTCGCACCCGACCATTCTTGCTGTTCCCGTCCTACGATGGACCCTATGTCGCAGTTCTGGACGGGACGCAGGGTGCTCGTCACCGGCGGACACGGCTTCCTCGGGCGGGTGGTGGTGAGACTGCTGACCGAAGCGGGCGCACAGGTCGACGCGCCGACCCACGGGGAACTCGACCTGCTGGAGCTCGACACACTGCGCAGCAGGCTGACGGCAACACGGCCGCAGTGCATCATCCATCTCGCCGCACGCGTCGGTGGCATCGGCTACAACCAGGTGGACCCCGCCCCCCTCTATCTCGACAACCTGATGATGGGCACGAACGTCATCGAGGCGGCCCGTGAGGCGGGTGTCGACAAGACGGTGCTCCTCGGCACGGTGTGCTCCTACCCGAAGTTCACGCCGGTCCCGTTCCGCGAGGAGTCACTGTGGGACGGGTACCCGGAGGAGACCAACGCGCCGTACGGCATAGCGAAGAAGGCCCACCTCGTGCATGCACAGGTGAACGCACAGCAGTACGGGCAGAGGTTCGCCTACCTCATCCCGACGAACCTGTACGGCCCGGGCGACAAGTTCCACCCCGCGGTGTCGCACGTGATCCCTGCGCTCATCAAGAAGTGCGTCGAGGCACGCGAGGCCGGCGCCGGGCACATCGACGTGTGGGGCACGGGCTCGGCGAGCCGCGAGTACCTCTACGTGGACGACGCGGCGGAGGCAATCGTGCTGGCGGCCGCCGGTCACGAGGGCACGGAGCCGATCAACCTCGGCGCCGACCGTGAGATCACGATCAAGGCGACGGCCGAGGCAATCGCAGAGGTCACCGGCTTCACCGGCGAACTGCGCTGGGACCCGTCGAAGCCCGACGGCCAGCCCCGCAGGCGGATCGACCCGTCGCGCGCGGCGGAACTACTCGGCTGGAGGGCCGGCACCGATTTCCACGAGGGGCTCCGGCGCACGGTGGAGTGGTACCTCGCGAACCGTGAACTGGCCGAACAGACCCCCCGCTGACGTGACGTTCCTGCCGCCACCGATCGAACACTGCACCCGGCACCCCGACGTCCCGACCGGACGTCACTGCACGCGGTGCGAGCGTCCTGCCTGCAATGACTGTCTCGTGCAGGCCGCGGTGGGTTCGCAGTGCATCGACTGCGTGCGCAGGGCACGACCGCCGCTCGCGGAACGTCTGCGCCGCCGCAACGCCACGGAGCTCACGCTCGCGACCCGCGTGCTGGTGGGCATGAACGTCGTGGTGTTCCTGTGGACGGTGTCCGGCGGGAGCGGGTTCGGCACCGGCATCAACCGGCGCCAGATCGACATCGGCCTGTCGAAGGTGTTCCTCCAGGACGGTGAGATGTGGCGGGTGGTGACGTCGGGTTTCCTGCACTTCGGTCTGCTGCACCTCGCGATGAACATGCTTCTTCTGTGGCAGCTGGGCGGACTCCTCGAGCCGGCACTCGGGCGATCGCGGTTCCTGCTCCTCTATCTCGCCTCGCTCACGGGCGGGGCACTCGGGGCGATCCTGCTGTCGCCCGACCCGCTCACCGGCGGTGCCTCGGGTGCGGTGTTCGGCCTCTTGGGGGCAGCGGCCGTTGCACTCGTGCACCGAGGGATCAACCCGATGCAGACCGGCATAGGCACCACGCTCGTGCTGAACCTGCTCATCACGTTCGCGGTGCCGGGCATCTCCGTCGGCGGGCACCTCGGCGGCGTTATAGCGGGTGCGGGTGTGGGCTGGGTGATGTTCGACCCGGCCGTGAACCGTCAGGCGAGGTGGTTCACGTGGGCCGCACCGGTGCTGGCCACTGTCGCGTGCTGGATGGCGATCTCGGCGACGCTCTGACGCCTGCGGTCCCGCGGCGCGAGCCGCAGACCGGCCCTGCGCAGCCTCGCGACAATCTCCCTGCTCCCGACCTCGAGCGCACCGTGCAGCACCGCGCGGTGACGCACGTGCTCGGGGAGGTCATAGTGGTCTCCCTGGAACCCGCGGCGCGGCACCTCGATGATGTCGGCGAACGCGTGGAGCTCCTCGATCGAGTGGTCGGAGACCATGTGGCACCACAGCATCCCGCGATGCGGCCATCTGCACTCGTCGACGAGGATCATCCGCCGTCCCCGTTCAGGAGCAGCAACCGCCGCCGCAGCACCCGCCGCCCTGCGGGGCGACCGACTGAAGCGGGCCCGCACCGGCTGCACCCACGTTCGCGAACACACTGAGCAGGCGCACGGCCCCGTCGTGGCCGTCGGGACATGCGGCCGGGGCATTCGCCTCCGACATGGGACGGCGCTCCTCGAAGGTGCACCCGCAGGTGCGGCACTTGAACTCGTACAGCGGCATGGCGCGAGTGTAGGCGGGCGGACCGCGGGGGCCTGGTTGACTGTGGGCGTGAGCAGCACCACGGCCCTCCCGGGAACCCGCACCGATGTCCGCGAGGACACGTCGAACGACACCGACACCGGCGAGCCGGTGGTGGCCCACATCGTGAAGACAGAACCCGGCGAGAACGCGGCTGCGAAGGTGCTGGAGGCGCGCATCTCGGGCACTCCCCTCGAGGCACTGTGCGGCCATGTGTGGGTGCCCGCCCGCGACCCCAAGAAACTGCCGCTTTGCCAGGCGTGCCGCGAGATCTACGACACCTACCGCATGTTCAACGAGGGCCTCGGCGAGACACCGAGCGAATGAGCCGGCTGATCCGCACGGCCGTGCGCGGGCTCGTCATCGATCACGATGACCGGGTGCTGATGGTGCGGCTCGTGTTCCCCCACGGTGCGTACTGGGTGCTTCCGGGCGGCGGCATCGACGAGGGCGAGGACATGCTCGACGCACTCCGCCGCGAGCTCCACGAGGAGACCGGCCTCGTGGACCCCGAGATCGGGCCGCACGTGTGGAACCGTCTCCACGAGTTCCGCATGGTGGATGCCGGGGGCAGGGAGTGGCACGGCCAGCGGGAGTCCGTCTTCCTCGTGCGCACCGGACGTTTCGACCCCGCACCCGCGTTCTCGGACGCGGAGCTGCGGGCCGAGAACCTCCACGGGCACAGGTGGTGGTCGGTGGACGAGATCGAGGGTCACACCGGCCCTGACGTGTTCGCGCCCCGTGACATCGCGGTGCACGTGCGGTCCGTCCTGCGGCACGGCCCGCCCGCGGTGCCCTTCGAGATCCACCAGGTGAACTAGCGGAAGTCGCGGCTCGGCACCGATGCCGGCGCGAACAACGGTGCGAGCGACTCGGCCACCACGTTCACTGCTCCCTCGGCACACTCCACCCTTCCGCGCACGAGCAGGGCCGATGCGTCCCGCGCCGCGGAACGGTGACGGGCCCAGCACCCCCTCGAGCACACGACGTTCACGAGGCCCGTCTCGTCCTCGAGGCTGATGAACGTGGCGCCGCGTGCCGTCATCGGGCGCTGCCGGTGCGTGACGAGACCTGCCACGGTCACCCGTGCGCCGTGGGGCACACGGGCAAGTGCCTCCGCAGTGGTGACACCGCGCGCATCGAGCTCGCCGCGCAGGAACACCGTGGGGTGGCCGTCGGGTGAGATGCCCGTGGCCCACAGGTCGGCGATGGCCTCCTCCACCGGCTCCATGCCCGGCAGCACCGGCACCGAGCGCGGGGTGTTGACGCCCTGGAGCGTCATGGCACTGCCGGCGTGTGCACCCGCCTCCCACAGTGCATCACGGCGCGTGCCGGCGGCACCGAGGTCGAGTGCGCCCGCCGTGGCCAGTGCCTCGACCTGCCGGCGCGTGAGACGCGGCACACGGCGTGCGAGGTCCTCGATGGATGAGTACGGCCGGCCCGCCGCGATCTCGCCCGCAAGGTCGGCGCCGATGCCGCGCACCGACCCGACACCCAGACGCACGGCGAGACCGCCGTTCGACTCCGCACACTCCTCCAGGCACGCACCGGCGTCCGAGGCGTTGATGTCGGGCGTGCGCACCACCACCCCGTGGCGGCGTGCGTCGCGCACCAGTGTGTGCGGCGACCAGAAGCCCATGGGCTGTGCGTTCAGCAGCGCCGCACAGAACACCGCCGGTTCGTGCAGCTTGATCCATGCGGACGCGTACACGAGGTAGGCGAAGCTCACCGAGTGACTCTCGGGGAACCCGTAGTTCGCGAACGCGGCCATCTTGTCGAAGATCTCGTCGGCGACGGCACCGGTGATGCCGCGCTGCGCCATCCCCTCGTACAGGCGCTCGCGCAGGCGGTGCATGCGGGCCGCCGAACGCTTCGAGCCCATCGCCTGGCGCAGCTGGTCGGCCTCGCTCGGCGTGAACCCGGCGACATCGATGGCCATCTGCATGAGTTGTTCCTGGAAGAGGGGCACACCGAGCGTCTTGCCGAGGGAGTTCTCGAGCAGCGGGTGCAGGTACGTGACGGGTTCCCTGCCGTTGCGCCTGCGGATGTAGGGATGCACCGACCCGCCCTGGATCGGGCCCGGCCTGATCAGGGCGATCTCCACCACGAGGTCGTAGAACCTGCGGGGCCGGAGGCGCGGCAGGGTTGACATCTGCGCACGCGACTCCACCTGGAACACGCCCACCGTGTCGGCACGGCACAGCATGGCGTACACCTCGTCCTCCTGCGGCAGCGCGGCGAGGTCGAGCTCGATGCCGCGCACCCCGCGCACCATCCGCACCGCGTTCGACAGCGCCGACAGCATGCCGAGGCCGAGCAGGTCGAACTTCACGAGGCCCACTGCGGCACAGTCGTCCTTGTCCCACTGCAGGACACTGCGGTTCTCCATGCGCGCCCACTCCACCGGGCACACCTCCACGACGGGCCGGTCACAGATCACCATGCCCCCGGAGTGGATGCCGAGGTGCCGCGGCATGTTCTCCACCTCCGCGGCCATCTCGAGCACAAGGGGCGGGATGTCGTGGTCGCCGCCGGCGACGGTGGAGGCGACCGATCCCCATGCATCCACCTGTCTGCTCCATGAGTCCTGCAGGTCGGGGCCGTGGCCGAGGGCCCTGGCCATGTCGCGCACCGCGGAGCGCGGCCTGTAGGTGATCACGTTCGCGACCTGCGCGGCGTGGTGACGGCCGTGCCTGGCGTACACGTACTGGATGACCTCCTCGCGGCGGCCGCTCTCGATGTCGATGTCGATGTCGGGCGGTCCGTCACGTTCGGGCGACAGGAACCTCTCGAACAGCAGGCCGAGCGACACCGCATCGGCCTTGGTGATGCCGAGCGAGAAACACACGGCGCTGTTCGCGGCACTGCCGCGGCCCTGGCAGAGGATGTCGTGCTCGCCGCAGAAACGCACGATGTCCCACACCACGAGGAAGTACCCCGCGTACCCGAGCGTCTCGATCACCGAGAGCTCGTGGTCGATGGTGCGCCACGCCCGTGCGCGCAGCGAGAGGTCCTCCGTGCCGTCGGCCGGCCGCGCCCCGTACCTGCGCGTCGCGCCGCGCCCGGTGAGCTCGCGCAGCCATGACATCTCGTCGTGGCCGTCGGGGCACGGGAACGGCGGCAGGGACGGCGCCACGAGCGAGAGGTCGAAGGCAAGTTCGCTGCCCACCTGCGCCGCGTGCTCCACCACCCCCGGGTAGCGGGCAAAGCGCCGCTCCTGCTCCGTGCCGCTGCGCAGGTACGCGGTGGCCGCGGGCGGCAGGCGGTGGTCGACATCGTCGAGTGCGGCACGGCCGGCCACCGCGGCGAGCGCACCGGCGAGACGGTGCTGCGACGGCACCGCGTACGACACGTTGTTCGTGGCGACGCACCGCAGGTCGGCGGCGGCCGCCATGCGCACCAGCAGGTCGTTGCGGACCGCATCGGTGGGGTCACCGTGGTCCCACAGCTCCACCAGCACGCAGTCACCGCCGAAGGCATCAACCAGCTGCCCGAGCACGTGCTGCGCGGCCGACGGGCCGTGGTGCTCGAGCGCGCGCACCACCGCGCCGTCGGGTCCGCCGGTGAGCACGGTGCAGTGGCCGCGCACGGTGCGCGCGGTGTCGTGGAGACCGAACACGGGATCGTTCTTGCGCCCGGCGAGCTGGCCCTCGCTGACCGCGCGCGACAGACGTGCGTACCCCGCCGGTCCGCGGGCGAGCAGCACGAGGTCGCCGAACGGTTCGTGACGGTCGTCGACCACGCCGATCTCGGTGCCGAACACCGTGGGGAGACCCACCGCACGTGCCGCCTCGGCGAAGCGCACCACGCCGTAGAGACCGTTGCGGTCGGTGAGCGCGAGCGCACCGAGCCCGAGTTCCGCGGCACGCTCGGCGAGTTGCTCGGGGTGTGCGGCGCCGTGCAGGAACGAGAAGTTCGACCGGCAGTGCAGTTCCGCGTACGGCACGGGGTCGCTCGCGCGCCGCACCGACGGCTCGAACTCACGGCGGCGGGCACCGAACGCAGGGCCGTCACCGCCGCCGTTCCAGGACACAGACGACGGGGCCCGCCCGTTCGACAGGCGTGCCTCCAGTTCTGTCCAGGGAACGGGTGGATTGTGGAACCCCATAGGGGTCTCCACAGTAGCGAACATATGTTCGTATGAGAAGTGGCAGCCCTACTCCAGCAAGGCTCTCGCGGCCACCAGGGCCCCCGCCAGACCGGGGTCGGCCAGGGCCTGCGCCTCGTCCCATCCGAACCAGGCGACCTCGGTGCTCTCCCCCTCCGCGGGTGCCGGGGCAACCTCGGGCGCGCGCACGAGGTAGCGCAGGTCGAGGTGAGTGTGCCCCTTCGGGCCGGGGTGAACATCCACGTGCATGAACAACCCTCCGTCGCGGGCGTGACGCACCGGCACGCCGGTCTCCTCGGCCGCCTCGCGCAGTGCGGCCTGCGCGGGATGCTCCCCCGGTTCGATGTGGCCGCCCGGCTGCAACCACATGCCGAGCCGCTTGTGCAGGTGCAGCGCCACCTTGTCACCCGCGTCGCTCACCACGATCGCCGATGCGGTGACGTGCACGGGGCCGGCCTCCTCGTCGAACGGGCGCTCGAGCGTGTGCACGAGCTCCCCGAAGCGTGCGATCGACTCCCTCTCGCGGTCGTCAACCGGCGAGTGGATGCCGAGAGCCCCGAGAACGTCGTCAATGCCGGTTGTCACGGCTTCATTCGTAGCACCGGGAACGGTCAGTCGTTCCGGTCAGTCGTAATGCGCGAGCAACGACCATGCGCCCGACTCGAGTGCGAGCAGCAGCACCCGTTCGGGGCCGCCGTCACCGTCGTGCACCAGAACCTGCAGGCGTGCCATGCGACGGCGGCGCAGGGGGTCCCACCATCTCTCCTCCACGGGCCACGGCCCGGCGTGCGCCCGCACCGAGAACCGGCGTCCGCCCACCGTGACCGTCACCGGTGCTGCCGACAGTTCGTGGCGCCCGGTGACCGTGACACGCGCACCGTCGGCCGCGAACACATCGGCACCGCGCGGCGGTGAGTGCACGACCGCGGGCGAGGGTGCGGGCACGGCGCCGCGCCACTGCCGCGGCACTCCCCTGCCCGCGTCGACGCGCACCTCGGCAGCCGACGCATCGCGCAGGTCGACAAGATCGACGGGGATCCGTTCGTACTCACCCGTCACGTCACGGCCGCCCGACCACTGCGGCACCGTGACCGCCCGTGTGCCGCCGGTGGCCACGGCAAGGCTCACCGCGCGGGCCGCGCGCTCCGCGTTCTCCCTGTTGCCTCCCCACAGCAACGGTTGCTCCACCAGCACGTCGCGGCACTCGAGGGGTGTGAACGTCACGCGCACCACCCCCGCCGACACCTCATCACCGGCACTGCTGTCACCGGAACTGCCGTCACCGGAACCGGAATCGTCTGCGTCGGGGCCACCTGTGGGCACGAGCCACCCGTCGAGCTGCCACGACAGCCTGCGGGCCACACCCGGTGCGTCGAAGCCGCGAGGTTCGGTCCAGATCCGTTCGTTGGTCTCGGCGTTGTCGGTCTCGCAGACGACCAGGATGCGCACGCACTGCCGGCCCGTGGAGCCCACCGCGTGCAGTGCGTCGTCGATGCACCCGCGCGACGATGCCACCACGTTGCGCACCGCGACGATCGGTGCGTCGAAGTCGACCGCACGCACGATGTCGGGCGGTGGCGCGCCGGGGTCGAGCATGCGCTCGTCGGTGCCGGTGACGAGACGGTGCACGCGCCGGCCGTCGAGACCGAAACGCTCGATGAGTGCGCTCTCCCCCAGTGCTGCCACCGCGCCGCAGGCGTGCAGACCCAGACGACCGAAGAGGTCCGTGACGTCGTGCGGGACGCCCGCGAGGTCGTGCAGGAGGCGCACGGGCAACCGGGCAATGAAACCGACGGTGTGCGGGTCGTCGACCGACACGGGGGCGGCACCCACTGCCGCCGTCGCGGCCGCAGCGGCGGCGAACCGCGACCCCGCGGCCCCGATGCCGAACGCAGTGCCGTCTGCGGCTGCCACCGCCTCCCTCACCGCTGCAAGGGCTGCCTGCTCACCGCCGAAGTAGCGCGAGGGGCCGCGGGCGGCGAACACCAGCCGGCCGGCAGCCTCGACCTCGACCAGCGGCGAGACGGAAGTGACCGCGCGCACGACGCGTTCGTAGGTGCGGTACGAGTGCTCCGCACCGTGACCACCGTGCACGGCGTCCCACCCGGGATGGATGACGACGACACTGCGCATCACACGGGGGCGGCGCGGCCCGCCGATGACGGCAACAGCAGCGACACACGCCGCGGCCCGTGCACACGGCGCCCGGCAGCCTCGACCTCGACGGTGCGCTCGGTGGCACGCACGGAGAAGCCCCACGCACGCGTGCGCACGCCGAGCTCGATGTCGACCGCGAACGACGACCTGCGGCCGTGCACCACGAGAACCGACCCCTGCGCCTTCGCACGCGCGGCAACCTTGCGCGCATCAGCCGGGGTGCACGCGGGGTTGCGCACGACCACGATGTCGAAGCCCTCCACCAGCGCGCCTATCACCGCCCCCACGGACGACGGCGAGTGGTCGGTGTCGACGCACACCGTGCGCTGCAGCGCGACCCCGTGCTCGTGGGCAGCGCGCAGACCTGCCTGGGGCATGTCAACGAGCGCACACCATGCACCGGCTGCCGTGGCATCCGCGACGAGTGCATACACGAGCGACGTGGCGCCGTCACCGCGCACGGCATGCACCAGGCCCCGCTCGAGACCCCCGAGCGGCAGCACGGCGGCGAGCGGTGCACACACCGGCAACGACGCACGGGAGCCGGTGCGCGCGAGAAGATCGGCGGCGGTCTCGACACCTGCAGGCAGCCTCATGCCGGCATCGTACCGAACACGTGTTCGCCCCCGTCACCGGGGTCCGGACTCAGATGACGGCGAGGTTCAGGACTTCTTGGCGAACCAGCGCTCGCGGCCGAGGCGGCTGCGTTCCCAGAGATGGGCGGGCACGCGCGGGTCGAGACCGGGTGTGCCGTCGGCCGCGGGAGTGGCAGCAGCGGGTTCGGCGGCAGCAGGCACCTGGGCCATCAGTTCCTCCACCGACGGCGGCTGCATGCCCGGCTTCCAGTACTGGTAAAGGTCGCGCACAATCGCATCGAGGCCGGCCTGCGTGGCCCCGGGAGCAAGGGTGGCGGTGACGATGTTGCCGTACACGTGCACCCGTGACACCTGACCGGAACCGAACAGACGGGCCGCGAGCACGGCGGCGGGGCGGTTCCCGCGCGCCTCGGAGGCACGGGCGAATGACTCATGGCCCTGCCCCGTGAGGGACCGGTTCGTCTCGAACCGCACCACGGCCGGCGCGTGCCCCGGCTTCTCCTCGACGGCGACGGGTTGACCCATGCCCGCGAGGCTAGTCGGGGCGGTTCACGTCTCGCCCATCAATCGGTTCCGGGGGTACGGTACGGGCACCACGCGGCCGGCCCCCGGCCGCCCGACGGATCACGGAGAACACCATGGCCGACATCTCTCTCGAACAGTTCCAGACAGAGGCCCTCACGTGGCTCGAGGCCAATGCCGAGCGCCGTGCCGCCGAGAAGGCATTCGTGTGGGGCGAGGGCTCCGACAACTTCTACCGCGAGAAGGACCGCGCCGAGGAGGCGAAGAACGCCGAGGCCGGCAAGGTGTGGCGCCAGAAGAAGTTCGACGCGGGCTTCGGCTGGATCGGCGGGCCGAAGGAGATGGGCGGCCGCGCACTCCCGAACGCATACGACCGCGCGTACAACACGCTCGAGGCGCTGTTCAAGACGCCCGACCAGAGCGCTTTCGGCATCTCGCTCGGCATGGTGATCCCCACCATCCACGCTCACGGCTCGAAGAACGCCGTCGACTCCTACGTGCGCCAGGCATGGCGCGGCGACCTCATCGCGTGCCAGCTCTTCTCCGAGCCGGGTGCGGGCTCCGACCTCGCGTCGCTCACCACGAAGGCCGAGAAGGACGGCGACGAGTGGGTCATCACCGGCCAGAAGGTGTGGACCACCGGCGCGCACTACTCCGACATCGGCGAGATCATCACCCGCACCGACTGGGACATGCCCAAGCACAAGGGCCTCACCGCGTTCATCGTGAACATGAAGGACCCCAACGTGGACATCCGTCCGCTCAAGCAGATGACCGGCGGCGCGTCGTTCAACGAGATCTTCTTCAACGAGGTCCGTGTTCCTGACGACCACCGTCTCGGCGACGTGAACAACGGCTGGAACGTGGCCCTCACCACGCTGATGAACGAGCGCTCGTCCATCGGCTCGGGCAACGCCGGCGACAAGAACCTGATCACCCGCATCCGCGCGATGGTGACGCATTACGGCCTCGACAAGGACCCGCTCGTGCGCATCCAGCTGGCCGACCTCATCATGGGTTACCAGGTCGCGTCGATGAACGTGGCGCGCGCGCAGTCGAAGATCAAGCTCGGCCAGCTGCCCGGGCCCGAGATGTCGATCACCAAGATGGCGCTCGTGAACAACCAGGCCAAGCTGGTGAAGTTCCTCTCACACACCCTCGGCCCGAAGCTGATCGCCGACTCCGGCGAGTGGGGCACCTACGCGTGGGCGAACTTCGTGCTCGGCACGCCGGGCCTGCGCATCGCCGGCGGCTCCGACGAGGTCATGCGCAACATCACCGGCGAGCGCGTGCTCGGTCTCCCGAAGGAGCCCGGCATCGACTCCGTGTCGCCCTTCCGTGACATCAAGGTGTCCGCACCGAAGAAGTGACCCGGGTGCCGCCCCGTGCGGCGCTCAGATACCCAGGTTCCAGCTGGTGCGGTGGTGCGCCGTCACCCCGCGTTGCCTGATGGCTGCCGTGTGCGCGGCCGCGCCGTACCCCTTGTTCGAGTCCCAGCCGTAGTGGGGATGCTCGGCGTGCAGGCGCGCCATCTCCGCGTCGCGCTCCACCTTGGCGACCACACTGGCTGCCGCCACCGAGGCGCAGTCCTGGTCGGCTCTCACCCGCAGCACGATGCGCGGTCCACCCTGTTCCTCCAGGAGGAATGCCGTGTTCCCGTCGACAAGGAGCACGTCGGGCACGACGCCGAGTGCACCCAGTGCGCGTGAGGCCGCGAGGCCGAGCGCGGACACGATGCCGTGCCGGTCGATCTCGTCCGCACCGGCCCATCCGGTGGCGCTGACAAGTGCCCACTGCCGCACGAGCGGTGCCATGGCCTCCCTGCGGCGCGGTGTGAGCAGCTTCGAGTCGGCAAGTCCCTCAGGGAACGGAGCACACCCGGCCGCCACAGCGACGGCCCCCACGGTCACCGGTCCGGCAATCGCGCCGCGACCGACCTCGTCGATGCCCACCACGATGCGCGCACCGGACGCGAACAGTTCGCGCTCGACGTCGAGCGTGGGGACGGGACGGGGCCCCCACGCGAGCGTAGGCTCGCCGTCGTGGCAGACAATGCACCGGTCATCGTGGGGAACCACCGGTACTCGGCGCACGATGCGCGCCGCTGCATCACCGAGATCGGCGAGACATGGCGCGAGCACCGTCATTCCACGGATGTGCCCGACGGTTGGCTGGCGGGAGCGCGCGGGTTCCTGGCCGAGGCCGCGTCGCTCGGGGGTGTCGCACTGCCCGCTCTCGAGGACGTGGACGCCGCATTCGCCACGCTCGGGGAACGCCTGACCGCGGCCTACGACGGGCTCGATCCCCTCCAGGTCGAGGCTCTCGTGGCGGCAGCGTGGCGCTTCATGCCCACGATGCGGATGCTGAACGTGGAGCACTCAGGCTCCGTCGCACACCTGCACGCATCGCGCGGCCTGCCGAAGAAGGAAGTGACATCGGTGACGGTCGGCTTCGGCGGCGTGGAGGGTGACGTGCAGCGCTCGCGACAGCACCACGGCGCGCCGTACCAGGCACTGTGCATCTGGTCGCTCGACTCCATCACTCGGCTGCAGTCAGAGGGACACCCGATCGAGCACGGTTTCGCCGGGGAGAACATCACGGTGGCCGGCATCCCGAACGACGCGCTGCGACCCGGTGCACACTTCGAGGCGGGCACCGTCCGGGGGTTCCTCACGGGGTACGCCTATCCCTGCAACCACAACAGGGCCTGGTTCGCCGACGGCGACTTCATGCGGATGTGGCACGAGCGCGGCGACGACAGCCGCACGTACGCCATGGTCACCCGGACCGGAACAATCACCGAGGGTGATGTGTTCCGGCTGTGGACCGACCGCTGAACGTCGAACTCAGTGGTCGTGGACCGTGGCAAGCAACGTCTCGCCCGACTGTTCGGTGGTGTGCCAGTCCGCGTTGTCCCCACCTGCGGTGATCACGAGGCCCGGGGCGCCGGCGGCCTCCCACAGCACGGCGGGCCGGTGACCGTGCCAGCGCACCGCATATGACAGTGTCCGCACCGGGTCGGCAACCAGACCGTGCGCCTCGAACGATGCACCCTTCCAGCCCTCGGCCACACCGTGGGGAAGGACTGTGCAGCTGCCCCCGCTCGGTGACGCAGCGAGGAACCGTGTCTCCATCCATGCCACCACGTCCTCGTTGACGGGAGGCACGTCCGGTGCGGGCGCGACGGGTCTGTCTGCGAGCCTGAGCCACGCCGCACCGATGTCGCCGGCCACGGTGTCGTCCCCGAGCAGCATCGCCGCGTGTGCCGCGCCGGCGAGCAGGTGCGGGGTGTCCCAGCGCAGCGTGCGTGCGCGCTTCTCCCGGCGCAGCCTCTGCTGCACGTGGTCGACGAGTTCGACGACGGAGTCATGGTGGGTCTCGCCGAGCCTGATCATCTCCACCGGGTCGAGCGGGCCGTCGCCGAGAAGCATCGTGCAGCGAGCAGCCACGAACGCCGCCGCGGCGTCCGGGTCGGGAACGACGACTCGCGATGCGACGGCGCATGCGCCCTCCCACCCGCGCACCACCGAGTGATGGTCGGGCAGTCCTTCGGGAATGAGCCCGCCACCGGGCCCGGCGTGACGGAGTCCCACACGCACCGTGCTGCGGTGTGCGAGGGGCAGCACCACGCTGCCCGCCGGGAGGTCGATGCCCTTCGGCTCGCTGGGCGACACGGGTCGCGACGTCATCACATCACCGCGGGTCACGGCGACGGCGACGGCAACCGGCCCCTCGTTCTCGAACTCGACCAGGGTGATGCCTCCCTCATCGGCCACCGCCCACACGCGCTGCACGACATCGCCGCCGCCCACGCGCATGCGCGTCTCGGAGACAGGACACCCGGCCACCCAGTTGCGGCGCACGGCTGCCTCCGACACCGGGGAGAACCAGCGCTCCTCGCCGGCCACGTGCCAGGCAAGCGGCGCGGACCCATCGTCGGGAAGGACAGTGCCGTGGTCGTCTACCCGGGCACGCCATGCCGCCCCGCGCACACCTACAGAGCGCACAGTCAGCGCACTTCCGGACGGGCGCGACGTGTCATCAGGGCCAGGAGGCCATCAGACGCGCTGACACCCTCGTGGCAGATCGCCACGACCTGCTCCACGATCGGCATGTCCACACCGTGACGTTTTGCGAGGTCGAGCACCGCACGCGAGCTCTTCACGCCCTCGGCCACCTGGGACGTGCTGGCGATGATGTCGGCGAGTGCCTCTCCCTGCCCGAGCCGCATCCCCACGGACATGTTGCGGCTGTTGGTGGACGAGCACGTGGCGATCAGGTCACCCATGCCGGCGAGACCGGCGAGTGACTCGAGACGGCCCCCCATCACGGTGGCGAGTCTCGTCATCTCGGCAAGCCCCCTTGTGACGAGTGTGGCGCGGGTGTTGTCACCGAAGCCCATCCCGGTGGCGATGCCCGAGGCGATCGCGATCACGTTCTTCACGACCCCGGCAAGCTCGCAGCCGACGACGTCGGTGTTCGTGTACACACGGAACGTGGGACGCGCGAAGATGCCCTGCAGCGCCTCCGCGATCACGGCATCGTCGATGGCCACCACCGACGCTGCGGGCTGTCCGTCGGCAATCTCGCCCGCGAGGTTCGGGCCGGTGAGAACGGCCACGGGGTGCCCCGGCATCACCTCGTTCGCGACCTCCGACATGCGCAGGAGGCTGCCCTGCTCGAGACCCTTCGAGAGGCTCACCACAGGCACCCACGGGCGCACGTGCTCTGCCGCCTCCGCAAGGACCGTGCGGAACCCGTGGGACGGCACCGCCATCAACACAACGTCGGCCGCACACACCGTGTCGGCGAGCGATGTACTTGCCTCGAGACGGATGCTCATGGCACGTCCACCGAGGTAGCTCGTG
>JBMUAQ010000031.1:0-20438 GCA_049454855.1 Ilumatobacteraceae bacterium | reverse complement strand
GGTTCCGGCGTCGACGACGCCGTGACGACCGTCAGACGATCTGGCCGCGCTTCACGATCACCGAGTCGACGAGGCCGTACTCCTTCGCCTCATCGGCCGTGAACCAGTTGTCGCGCTCGCTGTCCGCCTGGATCTTCTCGATCGGCTGGCCGCTGTGCTGGGCGATGAGCTCGGCCATGCGCTTCTTCGTGTAGCGCAGCTGCTCGGCCTGGATGGCGATGTCGCTCGCCTGCCCGCGGAGACCGGCGAGGGGCTGGTGCATCATGATGCGCGCGTTCGGCAGCGTGTAGCGCTTGCCCGGCGCACCGGCGGTGAGCAGGAACTGCCCCATGGATGCCGCGAGACCCATGCACACGGTGGCGACGTCGCAGCTGACGAACTGCATGGTGTCGTAGATGGCCATGCCGGCCGTGACCGAGCCGCCGGGGCTGTTGATGTACAGCCAGATGTCGGCGTTGGGGTCCTCCCCCTCGAGGTACAGCAACTGGGCGCACAGCTGGTTGGCGATGTCGTCGTTCACATCGGTCCCCAGCATCACCACGCGGTTCTTGAGGAGACGGGTGAAGATGTTGGCGGCGGGGTCGATGCCGCCCTCGAATGCTGCGGGAAGTCCGGGAAGCGTCATGTGATTCAGGCTACCCGTGCCCAGGTGGGCAAAGATGGGTGCGTGGCAGAACCGACGGACTTCACCCCCAGCACCGACGAGCTGGTCGCACACAACCGCACGTTCGTGGAGACGTTCGCCGACCACGGCCTGCCCCTGGCCCCGCGCCGGCACCTCGCGATCGTGGCATGCATGGACAGCCGCATGGACATCTTCCAGATGCTGGGGCTCGACCACGGTGACGCCCACATCATCCGGAACGCCGGCGGTGTGGTGACGGACGACGTGATCCGCTCGCTCGTGCTGTCGCAGCGGCTCATGCGGACGGAGGAGATCATCCTCATCCACCACACGAACTGCGGCCTGCAATCCACGAACGAGCACGACTTCAAGGCGGAGATCGAACGGGAGACCGGCATCAAGCCGTGGTGGGCCATCGAGACCTTCGATGACCCCTTCACCGACGTCCGCCAGAGCATGGCGCGGCTCCACTCGAGCCCGTTCATCGGGCAGAAGGCCCACATCCGCGGGTTCGTCTACGACGTGGACACCGGCGCACTCCACGAAGTGGACGCCGACCCCCGCCACCTCGACTGACGCGGGGTTGTTGCCGGGCGGTCAGCGCTGCACGCCGCTGAAGATCACCACGACGTTCTCGTCGTCGGCGATCTGCTCGCGCATGGCGATGACACCTGCGAGCCCTGCTGTACCGGTGGCACTCACACGGATGGAGGTGTAGTCCCATCCCAGCCGGTGCGCCGAGACGATGTTCGCCTCCGACGCGACCACCGGCGACCCACCCGTGGATGCCATCGCCTCCACCACGCCGACCCAGTCGTACGTCTCGTCGTCGAGGATCCCGTCGGCCATCGAGTGCGGCTCGTCCCCCCACGGCCACATGCAGACGTCCCAGCGCCGGCCCGCGCCGGCCGCACCGCCCGTGGCGAGTGCCCGCTCCCATGCGCGTGCGAGCGGGGCGCACCCCTCGGCCTGCACGGCATGCAGGCGTGGGTGCAGCCCCGACGTGCGGAACGAATCACCCACGCACGCAGCGAACGCACCGCCGCCCACCTGCACGAACACACGGTCTGCTCGGTGGTCCATCACATCGGTGATCTCCCACCCGATGGTGCGGCCGCCGTCCCTGCACCACACGTTCTCGGTGCCCTGCACACCGAAGGGCACCGACCCGCGCGCGGTCGCCTCCCGGAACCGCAGCACACAGGGGTCGCCCGCAGGGTCGTCATCGCGCCGCGGACAGATGCGGATGTCGGCGCCGAGCCGCTCGAGCTCCGCGATCACCGTCTCCGATGCCGACGGCGGGACGAACACGTCGATCGGCCAGTCGACTGCGCGCGCCAGGGTGGACGCGGCGATCGCTGCGTTCCCGCATGATGCGATGGCGAGCCGCGGACGCTCACCGACAGACCATGCGCTGACCCCCGCGCGCTCGGCGAACACCAACTGGAGCAGTTCGGTGAACAGGTGGCGCGCCTTGTGCGAGCCGGCCACGTTCTGCGTCTCGTCCTTCACCCACACCCCGCCGGCATCCGAGAACCCGAGCAGCTGCGACAGTGCACCGTCGCGGGCGAGAGGGGTCCTGCGGAAGCCGGTGCCCGCAACGGCCGCGACCCGGGCGTCGAGTTCCTCGATCAGGGAGATGCGGTCGTGCTCCGGGACACCCACTGCCTCGCCGAACGCGTCGGCCGCGAGCCACCGCCTGTAGGCGAGGAACGGGTTGTCGGACTCCTCAGGGCGGAACGGCTCGACGTCGGAGACGAAGTGCAGCACATGGTGACGGTCGGTCGCGCTCGAACGCGGGCAGGTGAGCACGTTCGCACCGATGGGCACCGCGGCGCCGCATGCCGCACAGACCATGCCGGTCACCACGGGGCGGTGACTCACGGTCATGGGGGTCAGTTCGACCCGGCGACGCGCGCGTTGAACTCGGTGATCAACTCGTCCCACACGGGTGCGTAACGGCGCAGCCCGCGCCAGAAGGTCTGCGACCGGCGCGCCTCGAACACCTCGAGCGGGGTGTTCTGCTGCTCCACCCAGGTGTAGTAGCCGAGGTTGAAGATGCGGTTGCGGTCCTGCTGGGTGCACTCGATCATGTGGTCGGTGTCCACCGACGACAGGTGCTCCGACACGACTTCTGCGGCATCGAGCGTGCCGAAACCGTCGCGGAACCGGCGTGCGAGGGTCTTCTCGCGCTCGCTCGGGTACAGCGCGCTGCCGTCGGTGGCGACCGTGATGATCGCGTCATCGGCGCCGAGGCCGAGCAGCTTGGCCGTCTTGATTGCCGCGAGCGTGTTGCAGATGGAGGAGAACCCGAAGTGCGTGAGCGCATCCAGCAGTTCCGGCGACGCACCGTGGCGCTGCGCGAGGTACTTCTGGCCCTCCGGGGTGTTGAACACCACGTCGAGCTCGTCGGTGGCCCGGTCGGACACGGCCACCACCACGTCGGTGTTCATCACGTTGTGGATGAGCGGGATGTGCTTGTCGCCGATGCCCTGGATGTTGTGCTCACCGAACCCGTTCTCGAGCATCGTCGGGCACTCGAGCGCCTCGACGGCCACGATCCTCGTGCCGTAGACGTCCTTCAGACGGTCGCCGGCGTTGATGGTGCCGGCCGAGCCGGTGGCGGAGGTGAAGGCCGCGAGTCGCAGGTTCGAGTGGCCGTTCGCCTTCACGTGCTCGAACACGTGCGCGAGCGCCCTGCCGGTGACCTCGTAGTGGCCCACCGTGTTGCCGAACTCGCAGAACTGGTTGAGGATGAAGTTTCCCGGGTCGAGCGCCATCTCGTTGCAGGCGTCGTAGATCTCCTTCACGTTGCTCTCGGTGCCGGGCGTGCGCACGATGTCGGAGGGGTCGGTGACCCAGCGCTCGAGCCACTCGAAACGCTCGCGCGACATGCCGGCCGGCAGCACGGCGACACCGCGGGAGTTCATCAGACGGCTGATGGCGATGCCGCCCCGGGCGTAGTTGCCGGTGGAGGGCCACACCGCGCGGTGCCGGGTGGGGTCGAACTGGCCGGTGATCACCCGGGGCGCAAAGCACGAGTACGCGGCGAGCACCTTGTGGGCGGTGATCATCGGGAAACGGTCCCCGAACACCACGATGATGGGGCTGTCGACGCCGGTGAGCGACGACGGCAGCACCACATGGTCGGGCACGTCCACGCGGTTGCCCGCGAGGTCGTTGTACCAGTGCACGCGGAAGAGGTTGCGCGGGTCGGCAGCGTCCTTGTCCACACCCGCAGTGATGGCCGGGTTGATGCGCCCGGGCTCGGCGAGCTCGGCGAAGGTCGGCAGCACGATGTTCTGCTCGGCGAACCTGCGGACACTGTTCCCGAGTGACGCGGCATCCACCACGCGGTCGGCGAGACCGAGCTGGGTCTCGAGGGCGTGCGGGGCGAGTGTCGTCTCGGTCGCTGTCACCGTTCCAGTCTGCCACCCGGCACGGTGCACCGATACCCTGCTTCGTGCCGCCGGCGTAGCCCAATTGGCAGAGGCAGCAGGTTTAGGTCCTGCGTGTTGGGGGTTCGAGTCCCTCCGTCGGCACATGGACACGAGCGAACTTCCCACACCCGCGGTGATCGTCGACGAGAAGATCCTCGCGCGCAACCTCGACACCATGGCACGGGTGCACCCCGGCACACGCCTTCGGCCGCACGTGAAGGCGCACAAGTGCACGGGCATCGCCGCCGAGCAGGAACGACGGGGCCACACCGCCTTCACGTGCGCGACACCCCGCGAGATTCTCGGGCTTGCCGCCGCTGAGGTGGGGGATGACTACCTGCTCGCGAACGAGACGCTCGACCCCGGTCGCCTGGCAGCACTCGCAGCCATCGAGCACGCGAGGGTCACCGTGGCGGTCGACTCCCGCGAGACGCTTGATGCTGCCGAGCGCGCCGGCATCCGCAGCGTGATCATCGACGTGAACGTGGGCCTGCCGCGGTGCGGGTGCGATCCGGCAGAGGCGGGAGTGCTCGCCGACTCCGCACGCGTGCGGGGCATCGAGGTGCGCGGCGTGATGGGCTACGAGGGCCACCTGATGATGGTGGCCGACCGCGAGGAGAAGAAGGCGAAGGTGCGCGAGGCGATGGCACTGCTGGCGCGGGCCCACGACGACGTGGGCGGCGAACTGGTGTCTGCGGGCGGCACCGGCACGTGGGACATGTTCACCGGCACCACGGTGAACGAGGTGCAGGCCGGCAGCTACGCACTGATGGACAGCCAGTACTCCACGCTCGGACTTCCGTTCGCCCAGGCGGCCTGGGTTCTCGGCACGGTGATATCGGCGAACGACAGGTGGGCTGTGTGCGACGTGGGACTCAAGTCACTGGGCATGGACCACGGCAACCCCACGATTGCCGGGCACTCCGTGTGGTTCTGCAGCGACGAGCACCTCACGTTCTCCGCCGACGAGGGAACGCCCCGGCCGCGCGTGGGTGACCGAGTCTTCGTGGTGCCCGCGCACATCGACCCCACCATGGCGATGCACTCCGAGGTGCACGTGGCCGACGAGTACGGCCGCATCACCGAGGTGTGGCCGGTCGACCTGCGCGGCTGGTGAACCGGCCGGCCCGGGTCAGTCCGGCGCGGTGCCGGTGATACGTGCGATCAGCCCGGGCAGCTGCGCCATGGCACGGGCACGGTGCGAGACGGCGTCCTTCTCGGCCGCCGACATCTCGGCGAACGTGCGGCCGTCACCGTCCGCGGGCACGAACACGCTGTCGTAACCGAAACCGTTCGAGCCGCGCTCCGCGGTGACGATGGTCCCCTCGCACTCCCCCGTCACGTAGTGGATGTCGCCCTGCCTCGACACCAGTGCCACCACGGTGCGGAACCTCGCCCGGCGGTCGGTGACCCCTTCCATGGCCGCCAGCAGCTTCGCCCTGTTGGCTGCATCGTCCGCCGGCTCCCCCGCATACCGCGCCGAGCGGACGCCGGGCTCGCCGCCGAGTGCGTCCACCTCGAGCCCCGTGTCGTCGGCTACCGCCCACGCCTCGGCATGGTTCGCCACCTCGACCGCCTTGATGATCGCGTTGCCCACGAGCGTGGGTGCGGATTCCTCCACGTCGCCGAGTCCGTCGGGCCGCGGGAGCAACTCCACCCGCCGGGGCATGAGACGCGCGAGCTCCTCCACCTTGCGGGGGTTCGCGCTGGCGCAGACGATCCGCATCGCTCAGCGTGCGGGCGGACGGGCCTCGGGCGGCGTGGCGAGAAGTCCCGCCTGCAGGTCGAAAATGCGGTCAAGACCGGAGTGTGCGAGATCGAGCAGGCCGTCCATGTCACTGCGCGAGAACGACTGTCCCTCGGCGGTGCCCTGCACCTCCACGAACCGTGCATCACCGCCGGCCACGGACCGCAGCATCACCACGTTCATGTCGACCTCCGCGGTGGAGTCCTCGGCGTACGGAAGATCGAGCACGGGAGTGCCGTTGTGGATGCCCACCGAGATCGCCCCGCAGTAGGAATGGAGCGGATGCCGCGGGATGGAGCCTGCCTGCACGAGCCGTGTGAGTGCGTCGTGCAGTGCCAGGTAACCACCGCAGATGCTGGCGGTACGCGTGCCGCCGTCGGCCTGCAGCACGTCGCAGTCGACGAGCACCTGCCGCTCGCCGAGCGCACGCATGTCGCAGGCAGCACGCAGTGAGCGTCCGATGAGCCTCTGGATCTCCACTGTGCGGCCGCTCTGCTTGCCCTTCGCGGCCTCGCGGTCGACACGCTCCGGGGACGAGCCCGGCAGCATCGAGTACTCGGCGGTGACCCAGCCCTTGCCCGTGCCCTTCATCCAGCGCGGCACGTCCTCGTCGACCGACGCGGTGCACAGCACCCGCGTGCGGCCGAAGCTGACCAGCACGGAGCCTGCCGCCATCTCGGTGAAGTCGCGCTGGAACGACACGGGTCGCAGTTGGTCGGGGGTGCGTCCGTCGGGTCTGCTCATGGCTTCCTGTCTAGTTCCCGGTCCACCGGCCGGCCTGCATCAGTTCCGGTCCGAGGAGACGCCGGCCGAACTCCGCGAACCATTCCACGTCCCCGGACGACAGGAACGTGTGGGTGCCGCGGCCTGCCGGGTGCGCACCGAGACCGGTGTCGCGCAGCAGTGCGGCGAGCGCGAACGCGGTCTCGTCGGCGCTGCTCACCAGCACCACATCGGGGCCCATCACGTCGCCGATCACACGCGACAGGTACGGATAGTGCGTGCAACCGAGCAGCAGGGAGTCGACGCCTGCCTCCACCACTGGTGCGAGCAGGCGTTCCGCGAGCAGCACCACCTCGTCGCCGCTCGTCTGGCCGCGCTCCACGAACTCGACGAACCCGGGGCACGCCGTGGCGGTGAGAACGAGTGCGGGGTCGACGGCCGTGACGGCGCGCTGGTACGCACCCGAGGCGATCGTGCCGACGGTGCCGATCACCCCCACCCTCCCCGTGCGGGTGGCCACGGCAAGAGCGCGCGCACCGGGCTCCACCACGCTCACCACCGGCACGGGCAGTTCGGTGGCGAGCTCCCTGAACGCGGCCGCAGCCGCGGTGTTGCAGGCCACCACGATCACCTTCGCACCGTGCTCGCGCACGAGGCTCCACGCGATCTCCCGTGCGAAGCCGCGCACCTCGTCCATCGGCCGCGGGCCGTATGGGTAACGGCCGGTGTCACCGATGTAGACGAGGTCCTCGTTCGGCAGCAGGTCGATCACCGCGCGCGCCACGGTGAGTCCGCCGAACCCGGAGTCGAACATGCCGATCGGCTGCCGGGTGGTCACGGACATTCCTTCAGGTTATGCGTAGTGTCGGAAGCCGTGGTGGCCGCGACCCTTCTCGCCCTCGGGGCGGCCGTTCTCCACGCGGCGTGGAACCTTTGGGTGAAGCAGAGCGGCGACCGCTGGATCGCATTGTGGGGCCAGGTGTTCACGGCCGGCGTCGGCGGGCTCGTGGTGTCGATCGTGGTCGGCGTCCCCGACGGGTTCGTGTGGTGGCCCGCGGTCGCGAGCGGAGCCATTCACCTCTATTACATCGTGGCCCTGGCACGCTCGTACGACCTCGCCGACTTCAGTGTGACCTACCCGATCGCGCGCGGGTCCGGCGCGTTGCTCGCCGCCGTGGGAGGTGTGACGTTCCTGGACGACCATCTCTCGCCGTTGATGGTGCTCGGCATCCTCGTGGCCGGCGGCGGCATCGTGATGCTCGCCGGTCGGGCGGACAACGCGCACGCGCGTGCGGCGCTGGTGGTGGGCTCGTTCATCGCCACCTACTCGTTGGTGGACAGTCACGGCTCGCGCGTGAATGATGGCCACGTCTATGCGCTCCTGATCTTCACCACCACCGCGTTCTTCACCACCCTGCACGGGCTGATGGCCGGCCGCCGTGCCGACATGACGGCTGCGTTCAGGCTGCAGTGGCGCCAGTTCTCCCTCGCCGGCGCCGCGAGCGCGCTCACCTACTGGATGGTGATGATCGCGGTGCGCTCCGCACCGGTGGGGTACGTGACGGCACTGCGCGAGTCGAGCGTGGTGATCGTGGCGCTGGTGGGCACCCGCTATCTCGGTGAGGCGGACATGCGACGCCGGGTCACCGCGGCCGCAGTGGTGGTGCTGGGGCTCGCCATCCTCGTGCTCGGCCGCTGACAGGGCCGGCCAAGGGCGGTCAGAAGTAGATGATCTTCTCTGCGGCCTTCTCGGCCTCGTCGAGGTCGTCGGTGTAGGCGCCGGTGGAGAGGTACTTCCACCCGCCGTCGCAGACGATGAACACGATGGTTCCCTCGTCGATCTCCG
The DNA here is from genome assembly GCA_049454855.1 of Ilumatobacteraceae bacterium. Lineage (GTDB taxonomy): Bacteria > Actinomycetota > Acidimicrobiia > Acidimicrobiales > Ilumatobacteraceae > UBA2093. The sequence goes on along the minus strand of JBMUAQ010000031.1, from coordinate 12,057 downwards.
AGGCCACCTTCACCGCACCGGCGAGCGACGCACCAGAGGAGATGCCCGCGAAGATGCCGCAGTCCTGCACGAGACGGCGAGTCCACTCGAGGGACTCGCGCGGACGCACCACGCGCTTGCGGTCGAGCAGTTCGCGGCCGTGCCAGTTTTCGAACACCGGCGGGATGTAGCCGTCATCGAGGTTGCGGAGTCCCTCCACGCGCTCACCGAGCGGGGGCTCCACCGCCACCACCTTGATGTCGGGGTTCTGTTCCTTCAGGTAACGGCCGGTGCCCATCAGCGTTCCGCTCGTGCCGAGACCCGCGACAAAGTGCGTGATCTCGGGGCAGTCGCGCCAGATCTCCGGGCCGGTGCCCTCGTAGTGGGCACGCGGGTTCGCGTCGTTCGCGTACTGGTAGAGGAAGCACCACTCGGGGTGCTGAGCGGCGAGTTCCTGCGCGCGGCGCACCGCACCGTTCGAACCCTCCTCGCCGGGGGTGAGGATGATCTCCGCGCCGAACACCTCCAGCATCTGGCGGCGCTCCACCGACACCGAGGTCGGCATGAGGATGGTGATCGGGTGGCCCTTCATGCGCGCGATGGCCGCGAGCGCAATGCCGGTGTTCCCCGACGAGGGCTCCACGATGCGCTGGCCGGGCACGAGACGGCCGGTGCGCTCGGCGTCCTCGATCATCGCCTTCGCGATGCGATCCTTCACGGAGCCGAATGGGTTCTGGCTCTCGAGCTTGGCGACGATGCGCACGTTCGGGTTCGGCGACAGGATGGACACATCCACCATCGGGGTGTTGCCGATCAGGTCGAGCGCACCCTGCAGCACGAAGACCGACCCGCCGTTGCGACGGACATCCGCGATCGACATGTGGCCTCCTTCCGGCTGGTGCGACCCTCTCTGCAACACCTCGCTGCAGCCGGGTATTCCTGACAAATCCTGTCGGGATTGTAACCATCAGGAGGGGCATTGTCACCCCTCCCCCAAGTGGCCCCGGCCACCCGTCAGGAAGTGACGATGGATTCCTCGGTCACTGTTCCGTCGGCGATGAGAAAACTGCGTGCCTCTGGGGCGTTGCGGGCCAGCGTGACAATCACGTAGTGCCAGCCGGGGTCGACGGCCTGGGCGACATCGGTGGGGCTCGGGTACGCCTCGGTGTGGGTGTGACTGTGCACCACCCCCACCACCTCGAGACCCTCCGCCTCGGCGGCGAGCTCTGTGCGCAGGTGCTCCTTCGCATCCAGCGTGTACACGCGCGCCGAGTGCGCGGCGTTCGTGAGCGGCACGAACCTGACCGCCCGGTTCTCCCCGCGGACACCCACGAGCAGGCCGCAGCACTCCTCGGGGAAGCACTCGAGTGCATGGGCACCCATCGCGTCGATCGCCCCGGAGGGAACGAGGAATCTCGGTGCATCTGTGCCGGGCATCGCCCACGGAGGCTACCGCTACGCTCATTCAGCCCTATGGCCAAGGCCCCCGACACCGTGCTCGCGAGCAACAGGAAAGCACGCCACGACTACGCGATTCTCGACGTGGTCGAGGCGGGCATCGTGCTGCACGGGAGCGAGGTGAAGAGCCTTCGCGCGGGCGAGGCCAAGATCGTGGACTCCTTCGCCCGCATCATCGACGGTGAGGTGTGGCTGGACGGGGTGCACATCCCTCCCTACCGGTACGCCGTCGGCGTGGGCTCGCACGACCCCGACCGGGCCAGAAAACTGCTCCTGCACCGCGAGGAGATCACCCGCCTCGCCGCCCGCGTGGCAAAGGAGCGCCTGGCCCTGGTGCCACTGTCGTTCCGGCTGGTGGACGGCAAGGTGAAGGTGGAACTAGCGCTCGCCCGGGGCCGCAAACGAGAGGACAAGCGTCAGGCCATCGCCGAGCGCGACAGCCAGCGCGAGATCGACCGGGCGCTCGGTCGTGCCCGCAAGGGCATGACCTGACAGCAACTCGTGCCCGCAAGGGCATGACCTGACAGCAACGTGGGAACCGTTCCCACACACTCTTGTCGTACACTGCCAGCACACAACCGATCACGGGGCTGACAGGTTTCGACACCAGTTTCGTTGTTCGTACGTGCGACCGGAGTTGCTCAGACTCCCTAAACGGGGCAACCAACAGAATTGCCAACGAGCAGTTCGCTCTCGCGGCCTAATCCGTCGTAGAGAGACATCGTGACCAGCAATGGCGCACGGGGCCGATCCACCGCAGCCCGGCAACAGAAGCGGAGGATGACGGCGGGAAAGACAGCTGACGGCGGGAAAGAACGCTGACATGCCGGAAAGACGGCACGCGGTTCAGAAATGAGCAGTCGACCCGCCGGTGGTGTTGCGTGAGCACCGAAGCGGGAATGGTCGTATCGCGGGCGCGCAACGCCTGATGGACGGGGGTTCGATTCCCCCCAGCTCCACCACTCTCGTTCGTGACGCACCGCCGCGGGCGCAGCTCAGGTGTTGCTGTTGCGGACACGTCCGAAGCGCAGGAGCAGGCCCGACACCGCAGCCGCAAGCACCGAGGCAACAAGGATCGCGAGCTTCGCGTTCGCTTGGTCCGCCTCCGCGGGCAGGGCGAGTTTCGTGATGAATATCGCCACCGTGAACCCGACCCCCGCCGCGAAGCCGACGCCGAGAACCTGACGGGAGCCGGCACCCGACGGTTGGTCGGCCACCCCCAGCCTCACCGCTGCGCGGGTGGCGAGAAGCACGCCGACCGGCTTGCCGAGGAGCAGCCCGAAGAACACACCCCAGGTGACGGGAGATCCCGCGGCATCGCGCAGCCCCTCGAGCGACAGGTGGATCCCGCTGTTGGCGAGCGCAAAGACGGGGACTATCACGAAGCTTGTCCACGGGTGCAGCACGTGCTGCAACCACTCCACGGTCGAGACCGTGTCCCGCGCACGGGATGTCGCGAGCCTCACCGATTCGACACCGAGGCCCTCGAGATCCTCGATGTCGGCGTACTCGGGGCTGCGGTGCGGGCTTGCCGGGGCCAACAGACCCATCACCACACCGGCGATCGTCGGGTGCACGCCACCGTTCAGGAGCCCCAACCACGTGACCGCACCGAGGACCGTGTACACCCACACGGATCTCGACCCGAACCTCCTGAGGAACACGACGATCAGCACCCCGGCAACCGAGGCGGCGAGCCAGCCCGCAGTGACACCGGTCGAGTAGACGGCGGCGATGATGATGATCGCACCGATGTCATCGACGACCGCGAGCCCCAGCAGGAACGCCCGCAGGGACGAAGGGACGCGGCTCCCGGCCGCCGACAGCACACCGACAGCGAGCGCGATGTCGGTTGCCATCGGGATGGCCCACCCGCGGGGGGCACTCGCACCGGCAATCACCAGGTAGACGAGCGCGGGAACGACCATCCCGCCGAGTGCGGCGATCGCGGGCAGCATCGCGGAACGGCGGTCGGCGAGATGTCCGGACGTCAGCTCGCGCTTGATCTCGAGGCCGACCACGAGGAAGAACACGGTCATGAGGCCGTCATTGACCCAGTGGCGCAAATCGAGGTCCAGCGAATGCCCCGCAAGGGACACCGCGAACCTGGTCTCCCAGAGACTGTCGTAGGAGCCGGACATCGGCGAGTTCGCCCACACAAGCGCGACCAGCGCGGATGCCGCGAGCAGAACGGCGCCGGCGGACTCGGTGCGGAGAAAGTCGCGCAGCGGGGACAGCGGGCGGATCCCAGCATCAGGTGAACTTCCACGGACACGGTTCACGTCAGTCTCTCCAGATTCCGCCGACCAGACTTCCCGGCACCCCTTGGTTGTCAACCCTCAAGGATACGCAGAGCGGGGCGCGGACCGTGCCCCGATTGTCCGTGTTGTGGGTGACGCGGCTACATCGTCGAGTTGGCGACCGAGAACGGGAACTCGATCTCGGCGATGTTCGTGGTCGGTCCGTACGTTGCCCGCAAGAAGAACACCACCTTGTAGTCCCCGTTCGGGAGCTCGGCGGTGGGGCGGGCATTGCGGAAGAACTGATCGGGAAGGTCGACCGCGCCGGTGTCGAAGGACCACTCATAGTGACTGTTGGTGACGTCGTACAGACCCACCCAGTAGCCGGCCGCAGCCGAGGCGGGAGTGGATGCCGACCACCCGTACTGGAACTTCGCCGTGCCGTCTGTGGGATTGCCGACGAGGCGGACGTACGCGCCGTCGTCCTGCGCCACCGTGGGCACTGCGGCACTCGTGATTGCCGGGGCCATCACCCCGAGTGCGCCTGCCACCACGGCCGCAGCGGCGAGCCTGAACGATCGTTTTGACTTCTTCACGGGACTTCCTCCTCGTCCTGAAGGCGGCGACCGCCGTCCGCAGACAAGCGTGCGGCAACCCGCGGCCGGTCTCAAGGCACAGGAGTCATCGCTCTCGCCGGCCCGCGACGGGACTCAGGCAAACAGGGCGACGAGCTGGTCGAGGGCGGCACCCCAGCCGACGTGGAAGCCCATGTCGGAATGGGCGGTGGCATCAGCCGCGTTCGCATGACGCGCCGTTGCACGATACACAGCACCCTTCCCGGCGGCTGCGAACTCGAGCACCGCAGTGAAGAGGAACCCGTCTCCGACGGCAGGAACCGGCGCGAAACCCGGCCCGAGCGCACTCGTCCACACAAACTTCCGGAACGGCTCCGCCATGAGAACGCAGCCGGAGCCCTCGTTCCTCTCCCCGTCCGGCCCCTGCATCACGGTGCGGAAGACTCCTCCCGGGCGCAGGTCGATCTCGACCTCGGTGGTGACCCATGGTGCGGGTGTGAACCACCTCACCAGCACGGACGGGTCGGTCCACCCGCTCCACAGCTGCTCGACCGTCACGGGGACCTCCCGCTCGAGAACCAGATCGCAGTCGGTTGTTGCATCACTGATCGACACCCGACGCTAGCCCGCACGGTGTGTGCGATACTTCCGCGCATGACGACGCGCAGCGAGAACCTCGCCACATGGGTGAGCCGACTGGTGCAGATCCCGAGCGTGAACCCGCTGCATGCCGGCCCGCGCTCGGGCGAACCGGGCGAGGCGCGTCTGGCTCACGCGCTCGCGGGATTCTTCCGCGACCTCGGCGCAGACACGGTGGAGGTTGTTGATGTCGTCGAGGGCCGGCCGAACGTGTACGGAATCTGGGAGGGCACAAGCGACAGGTGGGTGGTGCTCGACGTCCACACCGACACCGTCACGGTCGAGCACTGTGAGGGCGACCCGTTCGACGGTCGCATCGCTGACGGCCGCGTGTACGGGCGCGGTGCCGTCGACACCAAGGCATCCCTCGGCGTGATCCTGGCGGTGCTCGAGAACGCAAGGGCGGCGGGCCGGCGACCGGTGCCGAACCTCGTGGTTGTGGGCTCCATCTCAGAGGAGGCAGGCGGGATGCTGGGCGCCCGCGGATTCCGCAAGTGGGCAGAGGCAAGGGGGCTGCGGCCGGACGAGGTGATCGTGGCCGAACCGACGATGTGCGCCCCCGTGCACGGGCACAAGGGCGCGGTTGCACTCGAGGTGCGCGTGGTGGGCGAGGCCGCCCATTCGGCGAACCCCCACCTGGGCCGCAACGCCATCACGGGCGCGGCTCACCTGGTGCTCGCACTCGAGGCCGAGCACCGGAGACTGCAGACGCTCACGCCCGACACCGAGGTGGGCAACGGCACGCTCACCGTCACCATGGTGAAGGGCGGCACCGGCGGCAACGTGGTTCCCGACTCCTGCACGGTGTCGGTGGGCAGGCGGGTCGTGCCCGGGGAATCGACGCAGGAGGTCGCCGACCATCTGTGCGACCTCGTGCGCCGCGAGTGCCCGCTGCCCGTCGAGTTCCCGCTGGTGTACCTCGGAGCCCCCGCCTTCTACCAATCGCCCGACACGCCACTGGTGAAGAAGCTTGCCGCGTGGGCGGGCACGCAACCCGAGGTCGCCTCCTACGGCACCAACGCCCTGCGCTACTCCGGGTTCGCCGGGGAGATGGTGGTGTTCGGGCCGGGATCCATCGACAATGCCCACACGGCCGTGGAGTGGGTGGAGATCGACCAGTTGCTGCTGTGCGCTGACGTGTACGGAAAGTGGCTCGGGCTGGCCTGAACCGGGCTCACTTCTCCTTGATCTCGGCGAGGCGCGCGCGAATCAGGTCGTGCAGCAGCTTCTTGTCCACTTTCCAGTCGACCGGCACCTTGATCGTCTTCTTGTTGGTATCGAGACCCGCCAGACGGTCGCCCAGCAGTTCGACCGCGTTCCCGCCCACCGCGGCGATAAGGAGATGGTTCCTCGCGGCCGAGAGACCGAACACGTAGTCCTTGCCGCTCTTCAGCATCGGCTGGTTCCATGCAATCACGGCCTCGAGCCTCGGGAACTTCTCCGCGATCGCGGCGAAGATCGCTCTCGCCGTTGTCTCCCTCTCGCCCCCGAGGGCACGGAAGAACGCCTCGGGGGTGTCGACACGACGCGTGGTGGTGGACCCGCGGGCGTACATCACCACCGCGTTGGCGTGTGCCTGGCTGAAACCGTGCCGTTCCCGGAGAAAGGAGATCTGGTCGGCGTACTTCGCGTCACCGAGGGACTTCAGTTCCTTCAGCCAGAACGCCACGGGCTTGCCGTGCTTCTTCTCGATGGCCGGGAAGTGCGCCGACCTGTCGCCCGATTTCCCCGCCATGCCGAGTCGACACTAACGGCACCGCCACCGGGCGGCATCTGCCGTGTCACCTGTTGGAGACAACCAGGAGCAACGGCGCGGATGCCGGTCCACCCCCGGTGTCACCGGAGTCGTCGACGGCTGTTGCGAAACGCACGTTCGGCACCACGGCCGCGCACATCGCGGCAATCGAAGCCACGATGACGAACCTCCAGCCAAGAGCCATGGAGCGAGCCTGCAGCACCGCAGCCGCTGCGTACAGGAACGGATCTACCGACCCGACGCCCTCGGCAGGTGCAGGTCGAAACGGATTGCGAGGGCACGGACTGCGACCACAACCACGACGGGCAGCCACACCTGCAGGCCCTCACCCGCATTCGCCTCGTAGAGCAGCACGTGTGCCGTGGCACCGATGATGCCCGCCACCGCGTACACCTGGCCCACGAACACCATCGGCGTGCGACCGGTGAAGACGTCGCGGATGACGCCGCCACCGACACCGGTGATGACACCCATGAACACTGCCATGAACGACGACGTGCCCGAGCCGATCGCGATCGACGCCCCGAGCACCACGAATGCCCCGAGCCCCACCGCGTCACTGGCGAGATACCAGAACTGCCGTCTCGGGTCGGTGCCGGGTCTCAACTGCAGCACCGCAAGCCCGACCACGGCCGTGCCGAGTGCAACCCACACGGGCCATTCGTCGCGCACCCAGATGACAGGGATCATCCCCACCAGCAGGTCACGGATCGTGCCGCCGCCGACCGCCACCACCACGGCGAGCACGGCGGCGCCGAGCCAGTCGTGCCCCGCCTCTGCCGCGGCGATCACGCCGGAGGTTGCGAAGGCGACGGTCCCGATCACCGCGACCACCAGGAACGCTCCCTGGTCGAAGTTCACGTGGTCGGCAAGCACGCCGCCGAACCTAGACCAGCCGGGTGCCGTCGGTCAGGAACCGCGGATCACGCCGTCGGCCACGGCCGCGGCGGCCACGGCGGGCGCAACCCGCTCCACAACGGTGCGGTCGAACACCGACGGCACCACGAAGCTGGGCGACAGTTCCGAGTCGGTCACCGACTGCGCGATGGCGACGGCAGCGGCGAGCTTCATCCCCTCGGTGATGTCGGTGGCGTTCGCATCCAGTGCCCCGCGGAAGATGCCCGGGAAGGCAAGGACGTTGTTGATCTGGTTCGGGTAGTCGCTGCGGCCGGTCGCCATGACGGCGGCGAGCCCGTCGGTCTGCTCGGGGCGGATCTCCGGGTTGGGGTTCGCCATCGCGAACACGATGGGATCCTTCGCCATGGTTCGCACGTCTGCGGCCGTGATGAGGTCGGGGCCACTGACACCGACGAACACGTCGGCGCCCTTCATCACCTCACCGAGGGTGCCCATCTTCCGCGAGGGGTTCGTGTTGACCGCGAACCACTCCTTTGCGGTGTTCATCGCACCGCGGCCGCTGTAGATCGCTCCCTCACGGTCGCAGCCCACGATCTCGCCGACACCCGCGTTGATGAGGATCTTGCCGATGGCGACACCCGCCGCGCCCATGCCGGCGATGACGACCGAGAGGTCCTCCATCCTCTTGCCGGTGATCTTCAGCGAGTTCCAGAGGGCGGCGAGGGTCACCACTGCGGTGCCGTGCTGGTCGTCGTGGAACACGGGGATGTCGAGACTTGCACGCAGACGCTCCTCGATCTCGAAGCACTCGGGCGCCTTGATGTCCTCGAGGTTGATGCCGCCGAACGTGGGCGCGATGCGCTGCACGAAATCGACCACTTCGTCGGCGGTGGTCGCGTTGATGCACACGGGGAACCCGTCGACACCGCCGAACTCCTTGAACAGGAGTGCCTTCCCCTCCATCACCGGCATCGCGCCCTCGGGCCCGATGTCGCCGAGACCCAGCACCGCGGTGCCGTTGCTGACGATGGCAACGGTGTTCTTGCGGATGGTGTAGCGGTGCGACAGCACCGGGTCGTTCTCGATGGCGGTGCAGATGCGTGCCACGCCCGGCGTGTACGCCATTGACAGGTCATCGCGGTCGTTCACCGGGGCGGTGGACAGAACGTGGATCTTGCCGGCCTCGTGCATGCGGAACGTGCGGTCCCACCAGTCGATGAGGGTCACGCCGCCCAGGTCGTTCACCGCCTTCACGACCTTCTGCTGGTGTGCCTCGTCACGGCAGTGCACCACCACGGTGCGCCGCAGCACCGGGCCGCGAACGTCGAAGCCGTCGAGGGCCCCGATGTTGCCGCCCGCCTCGCCGATGGCGGTGCAGAGCCGGCCGAGGGTGCCCGGGACGTTGTCCAGCTGGCAGTCGAGGGCGATGGAGAAGGCGGCGGTGGGAAGTGTCGTCACAGGACGACAGAGGCTATTGGGTGACGGGACGAAAGTGCCCCATTCACCCCGATGACCCCGGGCCGCAGCCCCGGGTCAGTCGTGCACCTGGGCGTCGAGTATCGCGAGCTTCCTGCCCGCGAGCACCACGATGGCCCACCAATCGGCCTCTGCCATCTCCTCGGTGGAGCCGGTCCAGTTGGCGTCACCCAACTGCAGCACCATGAGGATGTCGCCGAACCGCGCGATGGTGGTGCGCCCGATGTTCTCGAACTTGTCCCCCCGGGTGTCCGTGGGCGGCACGGTTTGCTCGGCCCAACTGATCGACTCGTCGCCGGTGTCCCGGGACTCTATGACGTCCCAGGAGCGGCCGACCCCGTCGTCGTCGACCAGGGACCTCCCGTCACAGATGCGGACGGCCTCGGCTGCGGCGCTGAAATAGGCCCTCACGTCATCGTTCGACCACGCCTGCAGTCTCATCATCCGTGCGCCGTTGTTGGTGTCGTCGGCCTGCATCTCCACATCCGCCCCCGAATCACCCGCGAGATCGACGAGGTTCTTGGTCGCCTCGGCTGCCTCGGCGCACCACACCGAGGGGTCGATGGACGGGTTCTCGGCGTCGCGCGTGTCGAACACCTGCCGCTGGGTCTCGTTCCACGTTCCCGGCATCTCGGTGATCGTCGGCAGGGCATTCGAGATGTCGGCGGGTGTGGGGTGCTGGCCGGTGGCGGTCCGGGTGCAGGCCGCGAGAAGCAGCAGGGCGACAAATGTGGCGTGTCGGGTGCGCATGGGTGGGGACGGTACGGCCGGCTCACACACTGTGCGAGTGACAGCGGTACCTGATGGGTTCACCGGTGCCGCAGTGCAGTGGCGGCCGGGGGGGCTCACGTCGGAAGAGGCAGCCGCGGCGCTCGCACGGGACGGACCGAACGAGCTTCCCGCCGACGCGCCGACGGGGATAACCCGGCGCATCGCCTCGGTACTGACCGAACCGATGCTGCTGTTCCTGGTGGCTGCGGGAGCGGTGAGCATCGCCGTCGCGGAGACCCTTGACGGCGTGCTGCTGCTCTCGACCACGGTGGTGGTGATCGCCACATCGGTGTTCCAGGAGCAACGCACCGAGAACGCCCTCCGTGCACTGCGGCAGCTGACCTCGCCCGCGGTCACCGTCATCCGCGACGGCGCACGGTGCAGCATCCCGGCACGCGAACTGGTTGCCGGTGACGTGATGACGGTGTCCGAGGGCAACCGGATCGGCGCGGATGCAGAGATGTTCGGTGACGGTGCGATGACCGTGGATGAATCCGCGCTCACCGGTGAGTCGGTGCCCGTGACGAAGTTTCCCCGCGGCACCGACGCCGCGCGAAGGCTCTGGTCGGGCACGCTCGTCACCTCCGGACGGGGCACCGCGGTGGTCACCTCAACCGGGACGCGTTCGCGCATCGGTGCGATCGGAGCCTCACTGGCCGGCATCACACAGGTCCGCACGCCGCTGCAGGGCGAGATACGGAGACTGGTGCGGGTCGTGGGGTCGGTGGGCGGTGTCGCGGCGGTGGCCGTCGCCGTCACGCACTCGCTCACACGGGGAAGCTGGGCCGACGGCACCATCGTGGGCATCGCCACGGCGATGTCGCTGCTTCCCGAGGAGTTCCCCGTGGTGCTCACCATCTTCCTTGCGCTCGGTGCCTGGCGCATGTCGCGCGAGAAGGTGCTCGCACGGCGCATGGCCGTGGTGGAGGCACTCGGGTCGGTGACCGTGGTGTGCACCGACAAGACCGGCACCCTCACCACGAACACGATGACCGTTGCACACGTCGCACCCGCTCACAGGAACGCCGATCCCGTGCGCACCGCCGCCCTCGCCGTCCCCCCGGACCCCTTCGACCCCATGGACAGGGCTTTCGTTGCACGCGCCACGACGGACGCATGCATGCCGCCGCAGGTCTGGCGTGTGATGCGCACCTACCCGCTCGCGGCCGGCATGTTCGCGTTCGCCCAGGTGTGGGACGCAGGCGACGACGGTCCGTTGCGGGTGGCCGTGAAAGGGGCACCCGAGACGGTTGCTGCCCTGTGCGACCTCTCCCCGTCCGAACGGGCGGGTTTCCTCGAGGAGGTGGACACGGTGGCGGCCCGCGGGCTGCGCACGATTGCGGTCGCATCGGCCGTTCACGCCCGCAACGACGAACTGCCGGGGTCACACTCCGGCTTCCCGTTCGTCCTCGACGGGCTCGTTGCACTGAAGGACCCCCTCCGGGAGGGTGCGCACGAGGCGGTTGCGGCATGCCGGCGGGCGGGAGTGCGCACCGTGATGCTGACCGGCGACCACCCGGTGACGGCGTGCGCGATTGCCGCCGAAGCCGGACTCGACACGATGGGTGGCGTCACAACCGGTGACGATGTGTCTGCAGCCGATGACGCCGCACTCGCACGCACTGCGGCCACCGTGAACGTGTATGCCCGCATCGACCCCACCCAGAAACTGCGGCTCGTGCGCGCCCTCCAGTCGAACGGGGAGGTCGTTGCCATGACGGGCGACGGAGTCAACGACGCACCGGCACTTCGGGCGGCCGACGTGGGGATTGCCATGGGCCGTCGCGGGACCGACGTGGCCCGGGAGGCGGCCGCAATGGTCATCACCGATGATGACTTCGGCTCGATCGTGCGCGGCATCGCGCGGGGCCGGGGCATCTACGACAACCTCGGCAAGACGACGGCGTACCTCATCGCGGTGCACGCGCTCATCTTCGGCATGTCCCTGGTGCCCCTCGCGTCGCGGGACCTGCCGGTGGTGCTGCTGCCCCTGCAGATTGCGATGCTCGAGCTGGTGGTCGACCCCGCATGTTCGATCCTCTTCCAGATGGAGCCTCACGACCCCGCGCTGATGGAGCGACCCCCGCGGCCCGTCGGAGCGCGGATGGTCGGCATGCGACGGGCGGCACTCGCAGCCGCGCAGGGGGCCGGATGTCTTGCCGCGGTTGCCGCGGTGTACGCATGGACCGTGTCGCGCGGGTTGCCCGAGGAATCAGTGCGCTCGGTCACGTTCGTGACGTTGTCGGCCTCGAACCTGCTCCTCATTCTCGTGAACCGTTCGTGGCGGCTCACGGCCGTCGGGGGG
>JBMUAQ010000030.1:0-21164 GCA_049454855.1 Ilumatobacteraceae bacterium | reverse complement strand
GATCGTCGTGTACGTGACCCGCGCCGAGGGGCGCACGACGATCTCGACCACGGCGGAGTGCAGCGAGTCGGTGGAGTACACCGGCGCCGAGCAGCCCTCGATGTAGTGCACCTTCGAACCTTCGTCCGCGATGATCAGCGTCCGCTCGAACTGTCCCATGTTCTCGGCGTTGATCCGGAAGTACGCCTGCAGCGGCATGTCGACCTCAACACCGGGCGGGACGTAGATGAAGCTGCCGCCGCTCCACACCGCCGAGTTGAGGGCGGCGAACTTGTTGTCGTTCGGCGGGATGACCTTGCCGAAGTACTGCTGGACGAGCTCGGGGTGCTCGCGCACCGCCGTGTCCATGTCGCAGAAGATGACCCCCTGCTCCTCGAGCTCGACCCGGTTGCGGTGGTAGACGACCTCGGACTCGTACTGCGCGGTGACGCCGGCGAGGTACTTGCGTTCGGCCTCGGGGATGCCGAGCTTCTCGTAGGTCCGCTTCATCTCCTCGGGGAGCGCCTCCCACTCGTCGACCTGTTCGGTGGCCGGGCGGAGGTAGTAGTAGATGTCCTGGAAGTCGATGTCGGGCATGTTGTCGGCGAACCACTTGGCCATCGGCTTGCGGTCGAAGATGCCGAGGCTGCGCAGGCGGAACGCGGTCATCCACTTGGGCTCGCCCTTCCACCAGCTGATCTGGTCCACAACGCCCTGGTTCAGGCCCTTCACCGGGTCGAAGGCGTACTCCACCTCGTCGCTCCAGCCCAGGCTGTACTTCGAGAGGTCAAGATCGAACGTGCTCACGGTGTCTCCTCGCGGGGTGCTCGTCGGGGGATTTGCACTACCCACATAGTACAAATGCGCGGGCCCGTTCCGACAGGCTCCGGGCAGCCCGCAGAACCGGCCCCCGGCCGAGCCCACCGATAGCGTCCACCGTCCGTATGGAACGCTTCGGCCTGGTCGGCCTCCCGAACGCAGGCAAGTCGTCCCTCTACAACGCTCTCACCGGTGGCGGCGCGCTGGCGGCCCCGTACGCCTTCGCCACGAAGGACCCCAACATCGGGGTGGCCCAGGTGCCCGACCCCCGCCTCGAGGCCCTCTCGGTGATGTCGAAGACGAAGAAGACCGTGCACGCAAGCGTGCAGGTGGTGGACATCGGTGGCCTCGTGGAGGGCGCCAGCAAGGGCGAGGGTCTCGGCAACAAGTTCCTCTCGAACATCCGCGAGGTGGACGCGATCGTGTTCGTGCTGCGCGCGTTCAGGGACGACGACGTGCCCGGCCCCGACGACCCGCTGGAACACCTGCGCGTGGTGGAGGTGGAGCTGGCGCTCGCCGACCTCGAGACCGTGGAGAAGCGACTGAAGACGGCCTCCAAGGCCGCGCGGGTGGACAAGAACGCGGGCGAGGAGGCCGAGGCCATGCAGCGCGCCTACGACGTGCTCGCCGAGGGAATCCCGATCTACCGCAGCAACCTGTCGAAGGACGACCGCGAGGCACTCGCACCCCACTTCCTGCTCACGAACCGCCCCGTGCTCGCGGTGGTGAACGTGGGCGAGAACGAGCTCGACCGCATCCCCGCCGAGGTCGCGCGCGTGCGGGCCGAGATGTGCCCGCCCGGCATCACCGCCGACATCGAGGTGATCGGCATGAGCGTGCAGATCGAGGCCGAGGCGGCGCAGCTGGACGAGGCTGACCGCAAGGAGATGCTGGAGGCGCTCGGGCTCGGTGATGGCGCGCTCGCCACCATGGTGCGCAGCGCGTACCACCTGCTCGGTCTGCGCACGTACTTCACCACCGGTGAGAAGGAGACCCGCGCGTGGACGTTCCGCGCCGGCTCGAAGGCACCCGAGTGCGCCGGGCGCATCCACACCGACTTCCAGCGCGGGTTCATCCGTGCCGAGGTCATCGAGTGCGACGAGCTGCTGGCGATCGGCAGCTGGACCAAGGCGAAGGAGCTCGGCAAGGTGCGCCTCGAGGGCAAGGACTACGAGTTCAAGGACGGCGACGTCACGGAGTTCCGCTTCAACGTCTGACCGTGCCCCCGCCGTGCCCTGTGCCCCGGGTGACTACTTCTTCTTCGAGTTGCGGATCACTGCCGCACCGGAGGGATCCACGAGGATGCCGTGCGTGTGCAGGTTGTGGGCATGCCCGAGCACGTGCAGCGAGTGCGCCGTCCACATGGAATCGGTGATGCCCATGCGGTCCTCGGCCTGGTTCACGGCCTGCTTGGCGAGCCTGAGCCCCATGGAGGGGCGCTGCGCGATGCGCTGTGCCAGCTCGAGCGTGGCGGCCGCCAGTTCGGCCGACGGCACAACACGGTTCACCATGCCGATCGCGTGCGCCTCGGCGGCGGTGATGTCATCCCCCGTGAACAGCCACTCCTTCGCCCGGCGGGAACCCACCTCGAACGGGTGGCGGAAGTACTCCACCCCGTTCACACCGAATGCCACCACGGGGTCACTGAAGGTGGCATCATCGCTCGCCACCACGAGGTCGCACGGCCACACGAGCATCAACCCGCCGGCGATGACGCGCCCCTGCACCTGGGCGATGGTGGGCTTGGGGATGTTGCGCCAGCGCTCGCAGAGGCCCACGAAGATCTCGCGCTCGGTGGCCCACCACCCCTCGATGCCGGGCAGGCCGAAACCGCCGCAACAACCGCGGGGCCCCTCGGCGTCGACGGCGATCGGCGAGGACAGGTCGTGCCCCGAGGAGAAGTCGGGGCCCTCGGCTGCCAGGATCACCACGGCCACGGAATCATCGGCGGCGGCCCGCGAGAAGGCATCGTCCAGCGCGTACAGCAGCTCGCCGTTCTGGGCGTTGCGCTTGTCGGGCCTGTTCAGCACGATGCGCGCGATGCGGTCGGCGGGTGTCTCGTAACGGATGTGGTCGCTCATGCACGCCGACCGTAGCCCCGCCGTGGTGGACTGTGTGCCTGTGGGTTCCGCGCATGATGGTGGTCTCTCGCCGGTGTGGCTGGTGAGCAACGGCACGGTGCTGTCGTCGGCCAACCTGGCCACGTCACGGCGCGACCGTCGCCGCGGCCTCATCGGGGTGAGCGACGTGCACGTGCCCCTCGTGCTGCGGCCGTGCAACTGGGTACACACCGTGGGCGTGCGGGCACCGCTCGATGTCGCCTGGGTGGCTGCCGACGGAACCGTGCTCGCCGTGGGCCGCCTCTCACCGATGCGCGTGGGGCCGATGCACCGCCGCGCCGCGTTCGTGGTGGAGGCCGCCGCCGGTTCGTTCGAACGGTGGGGCCTGCGCACCGGTGACACCGTCGAGGTGAGGGAGACGGCAGTCGCATGAGCGCGGTTCACCCGGGCCTGTGGCTGGTGGCCACACCGATCGGCAATCTCGACGACATGCCGCCGCGCGGCGTGGAGGTGCTGCGAGCCGCCACGATGATCCTCTGCGAGGACACCCGCCACAGCGGCCGGTTGTTCTCGCATTTCGGCATCTCGGGTGCACGGCTCGTGGTGGCGAACGACCACACCGAGCACGACGCGGCGTCCACGATGCTCGAGACACTCGCGGGCGGTGACGTGGTGGCGGTGGTGACCGACGCGGGCACCCCGGGCGTGAGCGACCCCGGTGAACGACTCGTGCGTGCAGCGGTGGCGGCGGGCCATGCGGTGCACGCGGTACCCGGACCGGCTGCATTCGTGATGGCGGCCACCCTGAGCGGAATGCCCACCGCGCGCATCGCCTTCGACGGGTTCCTCCCCCGCTCGGGTGCCGAGCGCCGCGTGGCGCTCACCGAGGTGGCGCGCGAGCGACGCACCACCGTTCTCTATGAGGCGCCTCACCGGCTCGCGCGCACGGTGGACGACCTGCGGGCAGCCTGCGGCGGCCGGCGACGCGTGGCGATCGCCCGCGAACTCACGAAGATGCACGAGAACGTGTGGCGCGGCACGCTCGATGAAGCCGTGGCTCATGTGGCATCCGGGGAGCCTCGCGGCGAATACGTGATCGTCATCGAACCGGCACCCCGGCAGACGGCGGATGCGTCGGATGCCGACATCGCGGCCGAGCTGCGGGCTCGCCTCGCGGCCGGGCTGTCGAAGCGTGATGCAGTGAACGAGGTGACCGCGGCGCTGGGCGTGCCGCGCAGCAGGGTCTACGCGATGTCGCTCGTGGTGTGACCGCTCACTTGGGCGGCAGCGGTGCGAGTGCGAGCTGACGGCTGATTGCCACCACCTGGCCCTCGGAGTCCCACATCTCGCCGTCCTCCTCCCACATGCCGCCCTGCATCACGCGGCTGCGGAACGCGCACGCAATCGGACCCGGGGCGGGAACCCCGCGCACGTGCACGGTGAACTCCACCGTGGGAACCCAGCCGAGCATGCCGAAGCGGTTGAACATCACCGGGGGGAACGCGTCGGCCGCAAGCAGGAGAGCGAGCGTGTCGACGGGCCGGCCGTCCTTGAAGGCAAAGTACCCGCGGCACAGTGCCTCGCCCGTCGGCTCACCGCGCGCGAAGCCGGTGTCATCGGGGTGGATGCGCATCGCGAGCCGGGAACCGAGCCCGAGGTTCTGTGGCGCGCCACCGAACTCGCGCGGAGCGCAGTCGTCGTACGGGGGGATGTCGACTCGCTCCACGGTGACGGAGTGCGGCGGCAGCGAGGAGTCCACGTCACCGAACACGCCGAGCGCAGTCGCGATGTCGCGCCCCTCGCGCGAGATCGTGCCCGCCACGGTGACGAGCCGCTTGCCGGCCTTCATCACCTTTGTCTGCGTGACGGCGTCACCCGCCGGCCCGGGCGACAGGTAGTGCATGGTGACGGAGATCGGGTGTGCACGGCCGCTCTCCGCGCGCATCGCGTTCGCCGCGAGGGCGAGCAGGTAGCCGCCGTTCGCGTTGCCGTTGATGTCCCAGCGGTCCTGGATCGGCGTTCCGTAGAGGCCGTTGCCCATCGGGGCGAGAACAGTGGCGTCGTCAAACTCGAAGGGCACCGAACGAGCGTACGCCGTAGCCTGTTCCCGTGGCCAAGTACTACCTGACGACGCCGATCTACTACGTGAACGCGCGCCCCCACCTCGGCCATGCCTACACCACCATCGTCAGCGACGCCCTCGCGCGCTGGCACCGCCTGCTCGGCGACGACGTGCACTTCCTCACCGGCACCGACGAGCACGGCCTGAAGATCCAGCAGGCCGCCGACGCCGCCGGCCGCACCCCCCAGGAGTTCGTCGACGAGATCGCACCCCTGTTCGCGCAGGCCTGGCAGCGGCTCAACATCTCGAACGACGACTTCATCCGCACCACCGAGGCGCGCCACCGCGCCGGGGTGCAGAAACTGCTGCAGGCCTGCTACGACGCCGGCGACATCGAGCTCGACACCTACCGCGGCCTGTACTGCGTGGCGTGCGAGGCCTACTACGTGGAGGACGACCTCGATGGCGGCAACTGCCCCATCCACAAGCGCCCCGTGGAGCAGGTGGAGGAGGAGAACTGGTTCTTCCGCCTGTCGCGGTTCGAGCAACGTCTCCTCGACTGGTACGCCGCCCACCCCGATGCCGTCGTGCCGGGGCACCGGCTGAACGAAGTCACCGGCTTCATCAGGCAGGGCCTGCAGGACTTCTCGGTGAGCCGGCGCTCGCTCACGTGGGGCATACCCCTGCCGTTCGACCCCTCGCACGTGGCCTACGTGTGGTTCGACGCACTCGCCAACTACATCACCGCGATCGGATACGGCACCGACGACGCGCGGTTCGCCGAGTGGTGGCCGGTGAACCACCATGTCATCGGCAAGGACATCGTGCGGTTCCACAACGTGTACTGGCCGGCGATGCTGATGTCGGCGGGCATCGAGCCGCCGCAGGGGTGGGCCGTGGGCGGCTGGTTGCTGGTGGGCGGCGAGAAGATGTCGAAGACCACCGGCAACGTGGTGAACCCGCTCGATCTCATCGACGAGATAGGCGTGGACGGGTTCCGCTACTACGTGCTGGCCGACACCGCGTACGGCAACGACGGCGACTTCACCTACGAGGGCCTCATCGGCCGCTACAACTCCGACCTCGCGAACAACCTCGGCAACCTCGCGGCGCGAGTGGCCACGGTGGTGGGCAAGAAGTGCGGTGGCGTCGGCACGGCTCCCGCAGTCGACAGTCCTCTCGCCGCCGCGGCACGCGAGGCGGTGGACGAGACCATCGCGCAGTGGGCGGCCGTGCAGCCGAGCCGCGCACTCGAGGCCACATGGGGCCTCATCCGTGCGACCAATGCGCACCTCGAGACGAACGAACCGTGGAAGGCCGAACCCGGCGCGGCAGTGGACGCCGTGATGGGTGACGCGCTCGAGGCGCTGCGCATCATCTGCATCCTCGTGGCCGCCGCCGTGCCCGACACCGCCCAGGAGATCTGGCGCCGCATCGGCATGCCCGGAGCGGTGGCAGACGCGCGAATCCCCCGCGACACCGGCTGGGGTGGCTACCCGACCGGGCAGCCGGTGGAGAAGGGCGACCCCCTGTTCCCGAGAAGGACGCTCGAGCGGGAGTGAGTGCATCGATGACCTCTGGCACCGGCGTCACGGGCTGGACCGACACGCACTGCCACACGCAGGAGCAGATGGTGGAGACCGGTTCCGACGAGCTGCTGCGTCGTGCGCGCGAGGCAGGGGTGTCGCGTTTCGTGGTGATCGGCACCGCGCGCGACACCAGCCTGCAGGCCATCGACATCGCCTCGCAGCACGGTGATGTGTGGGCAACCGTGGGCCTGCACCCCCACGACGCCGTCGAGGGCGTGGGGACCATCGCCGACCTCGTGGCATCGCCGCGCGTGGTGGCGGTCGGCGAGTGCGGGCTCGACTACCACTACGAGAACTCCCCGCGCGACGTGCAGCTGCCCGCGTTCGAGGCGCAGATCGCACTCGCCCGGCAGCACGACGTGTCACTCGTTGTGCACACCCGCGATGCATGGGACGACACGTTCGCCGTGTTCGACTCCGGGGGCCTGCCCGGCAGCACGGTGATCCACTGCTTCACCGGTGGCCCCGACGAGGCGAGGGGATGTCTCGACCGCGGCGCATTCATCTCGTTCAGCGGCATCGTCACCTTCAAGAACGCCACCGACCTGCGCGAGGCCGCCCGGATGTGCCCGCTCGACCGGATGCTGGTGGAGACCGACTCCCCCTTCCTCGCGCCGGTTCCCCACCGCGGCCGGCCGAACGAGCCCGCGCACGTCGGCGTCGTCGGAACCGCGATCGCCGACCTGAGGGGCATCCACCCACAGGAACTCGCCGACATCACGTCGGCCAACGCGCTGCGGGCCTTCCCGAGGATGGAGGCCTGACCGTGCAGCTGTCGCGCGTCGACCGCAACCGCATCCGCTTCGCGGCGCTCGTGACCGCGGTGGTGCTTCCCGTGGTGTTCGTGGCCGGCGGTCGCCCCGCCGACTCCGTCGACTCCACGGTGCCCGCGATCACCACAACCACTCTCGATGTCGGCCTGAACGTGGACGCCGTGCAGGACGCACCCGCGAGTGTCGAGGGCCCGGTGAGCAACAAACCGAACGGCCAGGGCGCCATCGCCTACCCCGCACAGAACGACGGTCGCCTGCTGCGCGGGGTGGCGAGCTTCAAGGAGTTCCCCACCATCGAGGGCAACGCGTGCACAACGAACGTGATCCCGCTCGGCACCGTGATCACCGTGCGCAACCTGAACAACGGCAGGAAGGTGGTGTGCACCAACCTGAACGCGGTGTACGTGCCGCCCGGCTTCGACATCGTGCTCAGCCTCGGTGCGTTCACGTACATCGCCGACCTGGTGGATGCGCCGCTGCCGGTCGAGCTCACCTGGTGACCCCACCGGAACAGTGACCCTGCCGTGACCATCTCCCGTGGCGATGCATCGCGTCAGCTGGACTCGCGCGGCCACCGGGCCAAGCGCGCACTCGGACAGAACTTCGTGGTCGACCCCAACACCGTGCGCCGAATCGCGCGTCTCGCGGGCGTCGGTGCGGGCGACGCGGTGGTGGAGGTCGGCGCGGGCCTGGGGTCGCTCACGCTCGCGCTCGCCGAGACCGGGGCCGACGTCACCGCCGTGGAGATCGACGAGAACCTGCTGCCACTCCTGCACGCGAACGTGGCGCACCTGTCGAACGTGCGGGTGGTGCACGGCGACGCAACCCGGCTCGACTGGGACACGCTCCTCGCCGGTCGCGACGACTGGCACCTCGTGGCGAACCTCCCCTACAACGTGGCCACCCCCCTCGTGGCCGACGTGCTGGACGATGTCCCCGCGGTGAGGCATCTCTTCGTGATGGTGCAGAAGGAGGTCGGCGAGCGTCTCGCAGCGTCACCGGGAGACGACGCGTACGGTGCCGTCAGCGTGAAGGTCGCGTTCCATGCCGAGGCATCGGTTGCCGGCACTGTGCCGCCGACGGTGTTCCTGCCTCGACCCAACGTGGACTCGGCGCTCGTGTCGATCGTGCGCCGCAGCGAGCCGGTGGCCGCCGACATCGACCGTGCGCTGCTCTTCTCACTCGTGCGGGCGGGCTTCGCCAAGCGACGCAAGATGCTGCGCGGGGCGCTCGCGGGGGTGGCCACCGAGGGCCAGATGGAGAGCTCGGGCATCGCCCCCACCGCGCGCGCCGAGGAACTGTCGGTTCACGACTGGGTGCGTCTCGCACGCACCATCGCCGCGACGCGGTGACAGACTCATCCCGATGGCAGTTGTCGACGCACCCGCGAAGCTGACTCTGTCGCTGTGCATCACCGGCGTGCGCCACGACGGCTACCACCTCATCGACGCCGAGATGGTGTCGCTCGTCCTCGCCGACACCCTGGAGATCGAGGATGCGCCGTCGATCAGCATCGAGGTCGACGGTCCGTTCGCCGCCGGCGTCCCTGTCGACCGGACGAACCTCGTCGTCCGCGCGCTCGAGACGGCCGGTCGCACCGCACGCGTGCGCATCACGAAGAACGTACCGAACGGTGGCGGACTCGGCGGTGGTTCCTCCGATGCCGCGGCGGCGCTGCGTTGGGCCGGCTTCACCGGTGCGGAGGCAGCATCACGGCTCGGTGCCGACATTCCCTTCTGTCTCGTCGGCGGCCGCGCGCGTGTCACCGGCATCGGCGAGAACGTGCAGCCACTCCCCTTCGAGCCCCGCGACATCACCCTCGTGGTGCCGCCGCTGCACGTGTCCACTCCTGCGGTGTACGCGAGGTGGGACGCCATGGGCGGGCCGCGTCATCCGTCGGGCAACGACCTCACCGGGGCCGCGATGGCCGTCGAGCCCCGTCTGGCGCAGTGGCGCGACCGCATCACGGCCGCCGCGGGCACCGAACCGCTGCTGGCGGGCAGCGGGGCCACATGGTTCCTCCACGGGCACCACCCCGGCATCGCGGGATCCCTTGACGGCGCGGTGGTGATAACGACGAGCACGCGCCCCTGAGGGCGCGTGCATCGCGACATCCGAGGGGCCCGTGGCCCGGTTGCTACTTGCGACGCTGGTGGCGCGTGCGGCGGAGCATCTTCTTGTGCTTCTTCTTCCGCATGCGCTTGCGGCGCTTCTTGATCAGCGAACCCATGAGTGTTCGAACCTACCGTGGGGAAGCGGAAAACGGAAAATCGGGTACCGTGCGGCGCAACCTTCCGGGATCGTCCAACTGGCAGGACAGCGGGTTTTGGTCCCGTTAATAGGGGTTCGAGTCCTCTTCCCGGAACCATCCGCGTCCCGCATCCACACTGACCCGGGTCAGAGCCCCGTTCGGACGGTGTTCTAGTGTGGGTTTCGTGAACGCGCGCACGATGGAGAAGGTCCCCACGAAGCGCCTCTCCCTCTTCACCGGCCGCACGCACCCAGCGCTCGCCCAGGAGGTGGCCGACCACCTCGCGATCCGCCTCGGCGACGTCGAGATCGCGCAGTTCTCGAACGGCGAGCTGCGGCCCCGCTTCGCGGATTCCATCCGCGGTGGCGACGTGTTCATCATGCAGACCCACTTCGGCACGGATGCCGGGAGCATCAACGACTCCATCATGGAGCAGCTGATCATGATCGATGCCGCCGCACGTGCGAGCGCGAAGCGCATCACTGCGGTGTGCCCCTTCTACGGGTACGCGCGCCAGGACCGCAAGGCCGAGGGCCGCGAACCGATCACCGCGCGGTTGATCGCCGACCTGTTCAAGGCGGCGGGCGCATCACGCCTCGTCTCGATCGACCTCCACAGCGGCCAGATCCAGGGTTTCTTCTCCGGCCCGGTCGACCACCTCACGGCGCTGCCGGTGCTCGAGACGTACGTGCGCGAGAACGCCCCGAGCGACCTCGTCATCGTGTCGCCCGATGCGGGACGCGTGAAGGTGGCGGAGCGGTTCGCCCAGCACCTCGCCGACAAGAACGCCGACGTCGCCTTCATCAACAAGCGCCGCCCGAAGGGCACCACCAACGTGGCGATCGCGAAGGAGGTCATCGGTGAGGTCGAGGGCCGCCTGTGCATCCTCACCGACGACATGATCGACACCGGCGGAACCATCGTGTCGGCCGCCGAGCTGCTGATCGAGCGCGGCGCGCGCGAGGTGTGGGCCATGGCCACCCACGGTGTCCTGTCGGGCCCGGCCGTGGAGCGTTTGCAGGGCAGCCCCCTCGACCGCGTGGTCATCACGAACACACTGCCCCTGCCCGCCGACCGGGCCTTCCCGAAGGTGGAGGTGCTGTCGGTCGCCAAGATCATCGCCGACGCCCTCGCTGCGGTGTTCGACGAGACCAGCGTCTCGGAACTGTTCGGCGGCGAGAACCAGCACTAGAGCCCCCGCCCGGACGTGAACCGGGCCCGTGCGGGCGTCCGACGGGCGGTGGAATGGGCGCCGGGACCCTCCTAGACTCGCTAGCCGTGTCAAGTTCAGCAACCCTCACCGCCGAGACCGGCCGCGCCACGGGCAGCGCCAACTCGCGTCGTCTCCGCGCCCTCGACCGCATCCCCGGCGTCCTCTACGGCCACGGCATGACCCCCGTGTCGCTGTCGGTCGCACGCCGTGACCTGCGCCTCGCACTCTCCGGACCCGCCGGCACCAACACCGTGCTCACCCTGAACGTCGACGGCAACTCCTACAACGCGGTCGTGAAGGACATGCAGCGTCACCCGGTGAAGCGCACCGTCAGCCACGTCGACTTCATCCAGGTAAACCTGAACGAGGAGATCCTCGTCAACGTGCCGGTGCACCTCACGGGCACCGCGAAGGCCGTGCTGTCGGCCGGCGGTCTCGTTGACCCCGCCGTGGACACCGTCGAGGTGCGCACCACCCCGGCGAACATCCCGAACGAGATCCTCATCGACATCACCGACATGCAGGTCGACTCTGTCATCCGTCTGGCTGACATCAAGCTGCCTGACGGTGTCGTCGCAACGGGTGATTCCGACATGCCGGTCGTCACCGTGCTCATGTCGCGTGCCGCGACGGAGACCACCGCCGCACCCGCCGAGGGTGCCGCGGAGGGCGCCGCTCCCGCTCCCGCCGCAGAGTGACCGCCCACGGGCGCACCGTAGTTGTCGGACTCGGCAACCCCGGTCGCCGGTACGCGAACACGCTCCACAACGTCGGCCAGCTGACCGTCGAGCTTCTTGCCTCGCGCACCGGCACGAAACTGCGTGCCGGCCGGGACCGTGCACTCGTCGGTGAGACCATGATCGCCGGCCAACCCGTGGTGCTGGCGGTGCCCACCACGTTCATGAACGAGTCCGGCAACGCTGTCGGGGCGCTGATGCGCCGGCACGGCATCGACGACCTCACGCGACTCGTGGTGGTGCACGACGAGCTCGACCTCGAGCCCGGCACCGTGCGTGTGAAGGAGGGCGGCGGCCTCGCCGGGCACAACGGCCTGCGCAGCATCAACCAGCACGTGCACTCGGCAGGGTTCGTGCGTGTGCGCATCGGGGTGGGCAAGCCGACGTCGAAGGAGCAGGGCGCCGACCACGTGCTCAGCCCCATGTCGTCGGCCGCACGCAGGGCGATGGACGTGAACATCGCGATGGCTGCCGATGCCGTGGAGGCAATCGTCGCCGACGGCGTGACGGCCGCGATGACCGCCTTCAACGGACGGTGACCTGATGGACACCGGCGGCGCACCGCTCGCCGACCTCGCGTTCCTTGCACAGGACGAACCCGGCCTGCGCGACGTGATGGGACGGCGCAACGCCGTTCTCGCCGTTCCCGAGGTGGCCCGCGCGGTGGTGCTTGCCGCCCTCGCCGGTGCGGGCAGCCGCACCCCGCTCGTGATCGCGACCCCCACGGGCACGGCTGCGCGCGACCTGGCCGACGACCTCGCGGCGTTCGTGCCGGCCGCCGACGTGGAGCATTTCCCCGCGTGGGAGACCCTTCCGTTCGAGCGCGTCAGCCCCGCGGTGCGCACCATGGGCGAGCGCACACGCGTGCTGTGGCGCCTGCGCAGTGACGGTCACCGCCCGCGCATCGTGGTGGCGGGAGTGCGTGCCCTGCTGCAGAAACTGGCCCCCGGTTGGGAGGGTCTCGACCCGCTCGAGGTGCGGCGCGGAGCCACAGTCGACCTCGACGCGCTGTGCGTGGGGCTCGTGCGGTACGGGTACCGGCGCGAGAACGTGGTGGAGCACCGAGGCGAGTTCGCACGGCGCGGCTCGATCGTCGACATCTTCCCGTCGACCGACGACGAGCCCGTGCGCATCGACACATGGGGTGACGAGGTCGACCGGCTCACCCGCTTCGACGTGACCGGCCAGCGCAGCTCCGAGGACATCGACCTGGTCAGGGTGTTCCCCGCCCGTGAACTGGTTGTCGACGACACCGTCCGTTCGCGCGCCGCCGCCCTGGTTGCCGCCGAGCCGTGGGGGCGCGAGCAGTGGGAACGACTCTCCGAGGGACAGGTGTTCGACGGGATGGAGAGCTGGCTGCCGTGGCTCACCGACCGTGACGAACTGCTGACCGACGCGATCGGCCCCGATGCCTTCGTGGTGCTGGCCGACCCGCGGCGCATGCTCGACCGTGCCCGCGAGCTGATCGCCGACGAGGACGACCTCGCGCGCGCCCTCGCATCGTCGTGGGCACGCGATGCATCGGTGGAGTTCCCGCGCCTGCACGTCTCCCCCGACAGGCTCCTGTCGGCCGACCTCCCCGTTCCCGCACTGAACCTCGTGTCCGCCCCGGACTCCCCCGGTGCCCAGCTCGTGCAGGCAGCGGGATGGGGACCGATCGTGCACGACCCCGGCCCCGTCGCCGCACGCGTGTCCCAGATGCTGTCGGAGAGATGGCGGGTCGTCGCCGTCGCATCAACCGACGAGGCAGCGGGAAGGTTGGTCGACCTGTTCGCGGGGTTCGGGGTGTCGTTCACGCGTGCGCACGGCAACGACCTCCTGCAGCCCGGGGCGTGGGTGACCGTGGGTCGCCTCTCGGCGGGCTTCTCGATGCCCGCGAGCAGGCTGGCGGTGATCACGGAATCCGACCTCAGCGGCCGGCGTTCCACACGCAGGCGCAGCCAGTCGCGCTCGCGTGCCGCGGTGACCGTGTTCGAGGACCTCAAGCCGGGCGGCTACGTGGTGCACGCGCACCATGGCGTCGGCCGCTACGAGGGGATGGTGAAGCGCGCACTCGGCGGCGTGGAGCGCGACTACCTGCTGATCGAGTACAAGGGCGGCGACAGGCTGTACGTGCCCACCGACCAGCTGGCCTCCCTGCGCCAGTACGTGGGCGGCGAGGCGCCGGTGCTGCACCGCATGGGCGGCTCCGACTTCGCCCGCACGAAATCGCGCGTGCGCTCCGCGGTGCGCGCCGTGGCGCAGGAACTCGTGGTGCTGTACCAGAAGCGCGTGAATGCGAGGGGCCACGCGTTCCCCTCCGACACCCCGTGGCAGGACGAGATGGAGCAGGCGTTCCCCTTCGTCGAGACACCCGACCAGTACAAGGCCATCGTGGCGGTGAAGGAGGACATGGAGTCCCCGGTGCCGATGGACAGACTGGTCTGCGGAGACGTCGGCTTCGGCAAGACGGAGGTGGCGGTCCGCGCGGCGTTCAAGGCGATCCAGGCCGGCAAGCAGGTCGCCGTGCTCGTGCCCACCACACTGCTCGCCGCCCAGCACGGCACCACCTTCTCCGAACGTTTCGCCGGCTACCCCATCCGCGTGGAGGTGCTGTCGCGGTTCCTCAGCGCGGCGGAATCGCGCAAGGTGATCGAGGGGCTGAGGTCCGGCGAGATCGACTGCGTCATCGGCACGCACCGCCTCCTCCAGGAATCCGTGACCTTCAAGGACCTCGGCCTGCTCGTGATCGACGAGGAGCAACGCTTCGGGGTGCAGCACAAGGAGGCCATCAAGCGGCTCCGCCACGACGTCGACGTGATCACGCTGTCGGCCACACCGATCCCCCGCACGCTCGAGATGAGCCTGGTCGGAATCCGCGACCTTTCGCTGCTGAACACTCCCCCCGCCGACCGCCAGCCGATCCTCACCTACGTCGGTGAGTACAGCGAACCGGTTGCGCTCGAGGCGATCCGCCGCGAGCTGCTGCGCGAGGGACAGGTGTTCTGGGTGCACAACCGGGTGCAGTCGATCGAGGAACGCGCGCGCGAGCTGCGCGAGCTCGTTCCCGAGGCACGCATTGCCGTCGCGCACGGCCAGATGGACGAGACCGAGCTCGAGCAGGTCGTTGTGGACTTCTGGGAACGCCGGTTCGACGTGCTCGTGTGCACCACCATCATCGAGTCGGGGATCGACATGCCGGCAGTGAACACGCTCGTGGTGGAGCGCGCCGACCTCCTCGGGCTCGGACAGCTCCACCAGCTGCGCGGCAGGGTGGGCCGCGGCGGCCAGCGCGCGTACGCGTACCTGTTCCACCCCCGCGACAGCGTGATGACCGAGGACGCCCACGAGCGGCTGCGCACCATCGGCGAGGCGACCGAACTCGGCAGCGGCTTCAAGATCGCGATGCGCGACCTCGAGATACGCGGTGCGGGGAACCTGCTCGGCGAGGCACAGAGCGGCCACATCGCCGCGGTCGGGTACGACCTGTACTGCCAGATGGTCACCGAGGCGGTGGCGGAGATGAAGGGCGAGCACACCGAGGAGCCGCGCGAGATCCGCATCGACGTGCCGGTCGACGCGCACCTGCCGGCCGATTACGTGCCCGGCGAGGAACTGCGGCTCGAGGCGTACCGACGACTCGCGGATGTCACCACCGCAGAGGGCGTGCGCGACGTGGAGCGCGAGTGGCGCGACAGGTTCGGTCCGCTGCCGCCCGCCGCCGCGTCGCTGCTGACGGTCGCCCTGCTGCGCACGGAGTGCCTGCGCTGCGGGTTCGAGGAGATCGTGGAGACCGGCGGGGGCATCCGCATCTCGCCCGTGGAGCTGCGCGCGAGCCAGGCGATGGCACTGCGGCGGCTGTCGCCGCGGGCCGAGTGGCGAGAGAAACAGAAGCACATGATCGTCCCCATGCACAGGGACGACCCTGCCGGCGAGGTGCTGCGGATCATCGGCGAACTGTGGGAACACGGGGACGACAACTAACCTCGGCGGACGTGAAGCCCCGTCTGAAGTCCGCTCTCCTCGTCGTGGCGGCCCTCGCCGTCGCCGGTGCAACGGCAGGCCTCGCCCTCCTGCGCGGGCCGTCCGTGGCGTTCACCGTGAACGGCGAGGAATGGTCGCGGGACGACATGACCCGGTTGATGGACGGCCTCGTCGGTGCCGGACAGTTCACCGCGCCGTCGGGGAAGGTGTCCGCCGACGACATGTCGGCGGTCATGTCGGTGCTGGTGCAGTACCGCTCGGGCCGACAGCTGCTGGCCGGGCGGGGCATCACCGTGCCGGCCGGGTCAATCGAGTCAGCGAAGCAGCGGCTGGAACCCACGTTCCAGGATGACTTCGTGGTCGGTGTACTCGCCGACATGTCGGCCACCGGCGAGGCGCTCGATTCCATGCCAGCACCCACCGATGTGAAGACCATCTACGAGGCAAACCCCGCGCGCACCGGGGTGCTGTGTGCGGTGATGATCACCTCCGCCAGCGAGAAGTCGGCGAGGGACATCTTGGAACAGCTGGATTCAGGGGCCGACGCGATCGAACTGGCACGGAAGAACGCAAAGGGCTCCGAGTTCGAGAGCTCCGACGGCACGGTGGCGGTTGATGCCGCGCAGCCGTGTGCAGGGCTCGCCTGGGTTAAGGACCGCGTGAGCACTCCCGTGTTCTCGGCACTCGCCTCCACCGCCGCAGGGGCGCACTCGGGAATCGTGCAGGATGCGACGGGCTGGCACGTGGTGTTCAACAGACAGTGGGCCGACGTGGGTGCCGCGCACTCGCGGCAGTTCTCCGGCGAGCCGGGACGCAACCTCGCCGCGGGGTTCACAGCCACGTCCGACATCGCCGTGAGCCCCGAGTTCGGCACCTGGAACCAGGCCCGCCAGACCATCGAGTGAGCGCCAGGGTCATCGTCGTCGGGCTCGGCCCGGGCGACCCGGGTCTCGTCACTGCGTCGACACGCGAACTCCTCGCCGCACCGGGCCGGGTGTTCGTGCGCACCTCTCGGCACCCCTCCGCGCCGCTCGCCGCGGGCGCGTCGTCGTTCGACGACATCTACGAATCGGCCGACACGTTCGACGAGGTCTACGACGCCGTGGTCGCACGTCTGGTCGCGGAGGCCCGTGAGCACGGCAGCATCACCTACGCGGTGCCGGGGTCGCCGCTCGTGCTGGAACGCACCGTTGCCCTCCTCCGTGGCCGCGACGACATCGAGGTGGAGGTGCACCCCGCAGTGTCGTTCCTCGACGAGGCGTGGAGGGTCCTCGGCATCGACCCCGTCGAGTCTCGCGTGCGGCTCATCGATGGGCACGACTTCGCCGTGGCCGCAGCCGGCGAGACAGGGCCGATGCTGGTCGCGCACACGCACGCGAACTGGGTGCTGTCGGACATCAAGCTCGCCGTCGACGAACCCGACGGCGATGCGCCGGTGGTGCTGCTCCATCACCTCGGCCTTCCCGACCAGCAGGTGGTGCACACCACATGGTCCGCGATGGACCGCGCAGTGGAGGCCGACCACCTCACGTGTCTCTGGGTTCCGGCGCTCTCGCGGCCGGTGGCCGCGGAGATGGTCCGCTTCCATGAACTCGCCCGCACGCTGCGCGCGAGGTGCCCGTGGGACATCGAGCAGACGCACTCCTCCCTCGTGCGCTACCTGCTGGAGGAGACCTACGAGGTGGTGGATGCCATCGCCGCGCTCGATCCCGACGACCCCTCCACCGACGACGACTTCATCGAGGAACTCGGCGACCTCCTGTACCAGGTGGAGTTCCATGCGGCCATCGCCGAGGAACAGGGCCGCTTCACGATCACCGACGTGCTCACCCGCGTCCACGACAAGCTCGTGTCGCGCCACCCGCACGTGTTCGGCGACGCGGTGGTGGGTGACGCCGCCGAGGTCGAGGCGAACTGGGACGCGATCAAGAAGACCGAGAAGCCGTCGCGCACGGGCATCTTCGACGGGCTCGCGGAGTCCGCACCGTCGCTGCAGTACGCACACAAGAGCCAGCAGCGTGCCGCGAAGTCGGGCCTCGACTGGCCCGACGCCTCGGGCGCCCTCGCCAAGATCGCCGAGGAGGCCGACGAGGTGCGCAGTGCTGCCGCGGCCGGCGACCCCGAGGCAGTCGCCACGGAGATCGGTGACCTGCTGTTCTCGGTGGTGAACGTGGCCCGCCATCTCGACGTGGATGCGGAGTCCGCACTGCGTTCCGCGGTGCACAAGTTCCGGGCGCGGGTCGAGGCGGTGGACGCACTCGCACGCAGCCGCGGGCTCGACATGGGTCGCATGTCACTCACCGAGCTCGACGGGCTGTGGGAAGTGGTCAAGCGGGACGCGGGTCACTAGCGTTCGCTCCATGAGCGAAATCGTCGAGGTAACCGGACGCGAGGTGCTTGACTCCCGCGGAAACCCCACCGTGGAGGTGGAGGTGGTGCTCGACAGCGGCGCCACCGGGCGCGCGATCGTGCCCTCGGGTGCCTCCACCGGCGAGCACGAGGCCGTGGAACTGCGCGACGGGGGCGAGCGCTACATGGGCAAGGGCGTGACGCGTGCCGTGGCGAACGTGAACGGCCCGATCGCATCGGAGGTCACCGGCATGGACGCCACCGACCAGCGCACCCTCGACTCCGCACTCATCCACCTCGATGCCACCGAGAACAAGGCACGGCTCGGCGCGAACGCGATGCTCGGCACCAGCCTCGCGGTGGCCCACGCCGCGGCGGCAGAGCTGGAGCTGCCCCTGTTCCGCTACGTGGGCGGGCCCCACGCGCACGTGCTGCCCGTGCCGATGATGAACGTCATCAACGGCGGTGCACATGCCGACAACAACGTCGACCTCCAGGAGTTCATGGTGATGCCGGTGGGCGCCCCCAGCTTCCGCGAGGCTCTCCGTTGGGGCGCCGAGACGTACCACACGCTGAAGAAGGTGCTCCACGGGCGCGGACTCTCCACCGCCGTCGGCGACGAGGGTGGTTTCGCCCCCGACCTCGCCAGCAACGAGGAGGCCATCGCGGTCCTGGTCGAGGCCATCCAGCAGGCGGGTTTCGAGCCCGGTCGTGACATCGCCATCGCACTCGACCCCGCCATGAGCGAGCTCTACCGCGACGGTTCGTACCACCTCGAGGGCGAGGGCAAGGTGCTGTCGCACGGCGAGATGGCCGCATGGTGGGCATCCATCGTCGACCGCTACCCCGTGGTGTCCATCGAGGACGGAATGGCCGAGGACGACTGGGACGGATGGAAGGAACTCACCGCTGCCGTCGGCTCGCGGGTGCAGCTGGTGGGCGACGACCTCTTCGTCACCAACGCCAGGCGCCTGCAGATGGGCATCGAGCGCGGCGTGGCGAACAGCGTGCTCGTGAAGGTGAACCAGATCGGCACACTCAGCGAGACGCTCGACACCGTGGAGCTCGCCACGCGGCACTCCTACACCAGCGTGATGAGCCACCGCTCGGGCGAGACCGAGGATGCCACCATCGCCGATCTCGCGGTCGCGACGAACTGCGGCCAGATCAAGACGGGCGCTCCGGCCCGCAGCGACCGTGTCGCGAAGTACAACCAGTTGTTGCGCATCGAGGACATGCTCGGCGACGCGGCGCGCTTCCGCGGCCGGGACGCGCTCGCTCCGTTGCGCTGACCGCGCAACCCGGGACCCCGGCACTCGCACGAACATTTGTTCGTGGTGCCTGTGGATAACCCACGGTGCACGACAGACTGGTGCGGTGACACGCCGTACCGCCGCCTCGCGCAAGAAGACCCCCGCCGGGTCCTCGCGTGCACGCAGCCGGGTGTCCGACATGTCGAGGAGCCTCCGCCGGTCCACCCCGCGGGAGTCGCGCCTTCTGCAGCACCCCGTGGCCAGGCGGATCCTCGGTCTGTCCGTGGCGGCCGTGCTGGCCGCCTTCGTGTTCACCATGTTCTGGATGCCGGCTCGCGATTACTTCAGCCAGCGCACCGCCCTCGCCCAGAAGCAGGCCGAATACGACGCCCTCGCCGACGCGAACGAGCAGCTCCAGGTCGAGGTGAACGAACTCCAGACACCCGAAGGGGTGCGTCGCGCCGCGCGCGACCATCTCGGGTTCGTGATGCCGGGCGAGAAGAGACTGAAGCTCCTGCCCGCCGCCGAACTGCCCGTCGACCTGCCCGCCCAGTGGCCCTACACACTCGTGACGGGCATCGTCGAGGTGCGCCGGGGCATCGCCACAGCCGGCAACGCCCCGCTGTCACCCCTCTCGCCGTAGTCCCGCAACCCTTTCCCGGGCCCCTGCGCCCGCATTTCGGGGCCTGTCCGGACGTGGATAATGTCGGTCACGTTCGTCTCACACCATCGGGGGAAACATGGGCGGAAGCATTCTCGGGGAGCGCGTCCTTCGCAAGGAGGACCCCAAGTTCCTGACCGTCGGCGGCAAGTACGTCGACGACCTGCTCGACGAGCCGAGGCTCGCGGGCGCACTGCACGTCACCTATGCGCGCAGCACGGTGGCCCACGGGAGGATCCTGTCGATCGACACCTCCGAGGCTGTATCGATGCCCGGGGTCGTGGCAGTGCTCACCGCGTCCGACCTCGACCTGCAGCCCCAGCCGTCGTCGTTCAACCCGATGGCCACCCGCACACTGCTCGCGGGCGACAAGGTGCGTTACGTCGGCGAGCCGATCGCCGCGATCATCAGCGAGACCCGCGAGCAGGGCGAGGACGCAGCGGAGATGGTGTTCGCCGACTACGACGTGCTGCCCGCGTACACCGACGTGATGTCGGCGATGGCCCCGGGCGCAACCCTGCTGTATGACGCGTGCGGCAGCAACGTCGTGTTCGACACCACGGTCCTCGGCATCCCCGAGAACACCGGTGACGACTTCTTCAAGGAGTGCGAGGTCGTGGCGCGCGGCATGTTCACCAACCAGCGCGTGGCACCGTGCCCGCTCGAGGTGCGCGGCAGTGCGGTGGCCTGGGTGGACGGCCGTCTCCACCAGTGGATCTCCACGCAGCACGCCCAGGGCGCGCTCGCACCCATCGCCGGAGCGAACGGTGTCGACCCGTCACAGGTTCGCATCCTCACACCCGACGTGGGCGGCGGTTTCGGTGCCAAGATCGGCGCGTACCCCGAGGAGGTGCTGCTCGGCGTGCTCTCGAAGCGTGTCGGCAGGCCGCTGCGCTGGCGCGAGACCCGCAGCGAGTCCATGGTGGCGCTCGGCCACGGCCGCGCGCAGGTGCAGCAGGTCACCATCGGCGGAACCCGCGACGGGAAGGTCACCCACTACCAGCTGCACGCCTTCCAGGACTCCGGCGCGTGGGTGGACATGGGCACGATCCTCGCCCCGTTCATGACCCGGCCGATGTCGTCGGGTGTGTACGCCATCCCGAACATCGAGTGCCGCACCACCTCCGTCGTCACGAACACCACACCCACCGTCGCGTACCGCGGCGCAGGACGGCCCGAGGCAACAGCAGCCGTCGAGCGTGCGATGGACCTCTTCGCGTTCGAGCTCGGCATGGACCCCGCGGAGGTGCGCCGCAAGAACCTCATCCCGAAGTTCATGGAGCCCCACACCACGGTGGTGGGCCAGACCTACGACGTGGGCGACTACGAGGAGGCGCTGGACCGCGCGCTCGCCGCCGCCGACTACGCGGGCTGGCGCAGGAAGCAGGCCGAGCGCCGCGCGTCGGGCAGCCCCGTGCAGATCGGCATCGGCGTGTCGGTGTACGTGGAGATCAC
>JBMUAQ010000029.1:0-21187 GCA_049454855.1 Ilumatobacteraceae bacterium | reverse complement strand
CCGATCGTGTACGTGAACCAGACCGGCGGCCAGGACGAGCTGGTGTTCGACGGCTCGAGCGTGGTGGTCGACGCGCGCGGCAACGTGGCGTGCCGCCTCCGCGCATTCGACGAGGACTTCGAGGTGGTGGACATCGACCCTGACGCGGGGACTGTCGCCCCCGCACGCGTGGAGCAACCCGCGGACGAACTCGACCGGGTGCATGCCGCGTTGGTCACCGGCACGCGGGACTACGTGCGCAAGAACGGCTTCACCGACGTGGTGATCGGCCTGTCCGGCGGCATCGACTCGTCCATCGTTGCTGCCATCGCGGTGGATGCACTCGGTGCCGACCATGTGCACGGTGTTGCGATGCCGTCGCGCTACAGCAGCCAGGGTTCGCTCGACGACGCGGCCGCACTGGCGGCCAACCTCGGCATCGACCACCGTGTGATCAGCATCGAGCCGTCGTTCTCCGCGTATCTCGACATGCTCGGGCCGTCCTTCACGGGCCGCGACCCCGACCTCACCGAGGAGAACCTGCAGAGCCGCTGCCGGGGCATGACGTTGATGGCGCTGTCGAACAAGTTCGGGTGGATGGTGCTCACAACGGGCAACAAGAGCGAGCTCGCGGTGGGCTACTTCACGATCTACGGCGACTCTGCCGGTGGGTACTCAGTGATCAAGGATGTGTTCAAGACGCAGGTGTTCGAGCTGTCGCGACGCGTGAACGAGCGTGCCGGCCGCGAGATCATCCCGCAGTCGGTGCTCGACAAGCCGCCGTCGGCAGAACTGCGGCCCGACCAGCGCGACGACCAGAGCCTGCCGCCGTACGACGAGCTCGATGAGATCCTTCGCATGTACGTGGACGGAGACATGACCGTACCGGAGATCGTGGCGAAGGGCCACGACGGGGATGTCGTGCGCCGCATCTGCCGTCTGGTGGATGTGAACGAGTACAAGCGGCGCCAGTGCGCCCCGGGCGTGAGGCTGTCGCAGAAGGCGTTCGGCAAGGACCGCCGCATGCCGATCACCAACGGCTACCGCTGACAGGTCACTGCGTGCCTGCGCCGGCCCGCCGGTAGCGAGCCACCAGCAACAGCGCAGCGAGGGAGAGCGAGGCGGCCACCACCGCGGGAGCCGCAGCCCCGGATGAGTCGTACAGACCCGTGGCGACGCTGCTCAGCACCGCCCGCCCGCAGGTGCCCGCACCGACCGCCGTGCCGAGACCCACACCACCTGCGGTGGGGACGATGTTCGCGGCAACGGGCAGGAGGCACACGATGCCGAACTCGAACCCGAGGAAGAACAGCACCACCAGCGGCACCGCGAGCCAGGAAATGTCGCGCGCGGCGACCATGCCGAGACACGTGGCGACCATCAGTGCCGCGCCACGGAGCACGCTCGCCTCCTTGCCCCACCGGTCCATCACGCGGCTCGCGCCGACACTCGCGACGAGTTCCACCAGGCCCATCGCGATCACCACCGCGACGATGGCTGCGCTGCCGAACCCGAACTCGTCCTCGAACCAGGGCCCGAACACGATGCCGACGGCCTGCGCAGCACCGAGGAGAGCAAAGAACGAGGCGATCACCAGCCAACCCGCGGCGGGGATGCGGGCAACCGCGTCGATGCGCGCGGGGGGATGTGCGCTCCCGCGCGGGAGCCCACGCAGCAACCGCGCGGCACTGACCACCATCGCGACTCCCCCGAGCACGAAGCCCCACCGCCACCCGGCGAGTGCGGTGGCGATGCCCATCGCCGACACACCTATGAAGAGGCCGAGAGCCCAACTGGTCTCGATGACGCCGACCACCTCACCGCGCCGTTCGTAGGGCACATGGTCGTTCACCCAGACAATGAGCGATGTGTCGAACACCACTTTCGAGGCACTCAGCACGAACAGTGCCGCGGCGAGCGTGACGGTCCCCGTCGACAGCGCGGCACCCGCAGACGCGAGTGCCACGCCCGACATGCCGAACGCCATCGCGGAGCGCCTGTTGAGGCGGTCGATGCGACGGCCGATGACCGGCGAGAGCAGCCCCGCGAACTCGGCGAACATGAGGGCCACACCCAGCTCGGCCACCGACACGTCGAGACCCCGGGCGATGACTGCCACGAACGGCGGTGCGAACCTGTAGCTCGCGTTCGACACCAGCCTTGCCCATGTGAGGCGGTCGATGTTCCCGAGCACCACCGGGTCGTGGTCCCTCGACAGGAAGCGGGAGAAGACCCTCAGAGTTCCTCGCCGACCTCGTCGTGCTCGGTCATGTCGACCAGGTCTCCCGGCTGGATGCGGTCCGGCCACACCGTGAACCACGAGCCACCCAGGTTGGCGATGCGCTCGTCTGGTGCGCCGAGCCGGCGCCGCAACACGCGCACGATGCCGGCATGAGACACGACCAGGATGTTCCCGTCAGCGAAGCGGGCGGACAGGTCGGCGAACGAGGCCGTCACACGTTCCAGAATGGAGTCCTCGCTCTCGAACCCCGGCGGCCGCCTGTGCGTGTCGAGGTACCCCGGCCAGTCACGTTCGATCTCGTCGTGCGTGAGCCCCTGCCATTCACCCACGTGGGTCTCGCGCAGTCTCGGGTCGGCGGCGAGCAGCTCGAGCCCGGTGACCGAGGCGATAATCGTCGCGGTGTCCCGTGCCCGCGTCAGGTCGCTGCTGATCACCGCGCTGAACCCGGCCGCGAACCCGTTCGCCAGCCGCTCCGCTGCGGTTCGGGCCTGGGCCCGGCCCGTCTCGGTGAGATCGATGTCGGCCTGGCCCTGCCATCTCCTGGCTGCATTCCACTCGCTCTGGCCGTGGCGCAGAACGAGGAGACGACCGGGGGAGGACACGGCTTTCGAGGTTAGTTGACCCGCCCGGTCCACCTGGCCGGTCGCACTCAGCGCGTGATGCCGGCGATGATCTCGTCGAAATACCGGTTCGCGAGCGCGATCATCTCGTCGTCGGTGCGGTCCTGGATGGGGTGGGCAACGAAGACCCGTCTCACATCAGGAATGCCGAGCGCGACTGACTGCGCGTCGGCCGCCGTCACGAACTCATCCGAGGCGACGAACACCCCCGGCACGCCACGTGTCTCGAGATCTGCGATGTCGTGCACACTGCACGTCGTGCAGCTGCCTCAATCGGCGAGCGCCTCGATCACCACGTTGCACTGTGTGGCGATCTCGTGGCGCAGGTCCACCGGCGCGGGCTTGGTGAACGTGGGCTTGCTGTAGCGCAGTACGCGTGCGCCCATGGACACGAGTCGGTCCTCGATGGTGTCGAGGAACACGTTGCCGCGCGGTTTCGAGATGTCGAGCAGGCCGACCGTGAGTCCCTCGAGCGACTCGGGGCGCTCCAGCAACTGTCGCACCACGGGACGCGACTCGTTGGTGGGGTCGAGCACCACGGTGTTCGGGTTCGCAGGTGGCACGGTTCCCATATTGTCACGACCCCACGGCCCGGGTGACGGGCTCGCTGCCCACGGCACCGTTCGCCCAGCCGGCCACCATGCTCGAGAAGAGTCCCGCGCCGCCACCGGCATAGGTGATGAGCAGACCCCCGGGGCGGAACTTCGGCAGCATCGCGTCGCCGAGATGGGCCGGCACTCCCTCGGCCATGCCACCGGCACCCCGGCGCAGTTCCGAACCGTGACGGGTGGTGAGCCCGGTGATCTCCTCGAGGACTCGGTCGCGGCTCCACCCGGCGTCACGGAAGATGCGGCCGTGGTCGGGGCTGATGATGAGGATCGCATCGAACCCGATCACCAGCTTGGGGTGCTGCAGCGGGATGAGGGAGGCCGCGAGGGAGCGGCACAGTTCCTCCGGGGTGCGTGCGAGCTGGTCGACCATGCCGCGCGGACCCTCGCCGGCGAACACAGTGACGGCGTCGGTGCCGGCGGGAAGGCCGCGCCACTGCGCGAGCGGCGTGAACGGCGACCCATCCTCGTCCTCGGCGAAACAGAACGACACCTTGCCCGGGTTGCCGTGCGTGGCACGGTCGACCTCGCCGGGCCGGCCGCCCCCCACGTTCCGCACGGTGAGCTGCACCGCGCGACCGATGGTGCTGTTCGCCCGGTTGCCCTGTCCCAGCACGTTGATGCCGCTGTTCATGCCGATTGCGCGCGTGCCGGGACCGTTGCACACGATCACCGGGCCCACGGGCATGGTGGTGGCGAGCACGCCGTGCATGTTGAACGTGTCGTTGCACACCGCCTCGAGTGCGGCGATCACCCAGGGGAGGTACTCGGGCAGGCAACCGGCCATCACCGCGTTGATGGCGACCTTCTCCACCGTGAGCTCGACGAGGTCGGGTGGGCACAGCGCCACGATTTCGTCGGGTGAACGCGTGGTGCCGGAGAGCATCCGCAGCACCCGCTCACGGGTGGGCGGCACCACCGGCAGACCGTCGGTCCATCCGCGGGCGAACATCGCCTCGAACTCGTCCTCCGCGGCCGAGAACTCGACATGCCGCGCTGCCAGTGCGTCGCCCGAGAACCGTGCCCGCAGTGTGTCGACGAGGTCGGGGTCGACGCTCATCGAGCCGCACCCGGGGCGGGTCTCCGGCAGGTCGTCACCGAGGTCGACGATGCCGGTGATGCGGCGCCAGTCCGGCCGTGACCAGCCGATGGTGCGCTCGGTCTCCCGGCCTTCGCGCACCACCATGAGGGTGGGAACGGTCTCGATGTCGTTGTGCCAGGACACCGAGAGGTCGGCATCGTGCAGGGCATTGACACCACCGACGAACGACGGGTCGTCCTGCACCCACACGGTGAGCGCAGTGCTGCCGGCCGCGATGCGCTCGACGAGCGGTTCCACCAACCTGCACGTGGCGCACTCCTTCTTCAGCACCAGCACGAGCCCGTCGGGAAGGGGTGCTGCGGTGCGTGCGGCGGACGTCATGCCCGAACGGTAGTACCGAACCTGCCACTAGCCTGCGGTGCGGAGGCGTACGGGCACCTGGTGGGCTCCGCTGTCTTCAACACAGTCGGGACGGGCGAACCCCGTCCGGCGGGTTCGATTCCCGTCCGTCTCCGCCATCACCCCTGCGTGCGTGCCCTCGGGCCGGGCAGCCGCAGGTCACCGGTTCTCCTGGTCCATCCGCGCCGGTCAAGACACGCCGCAAGCGGCACCGCATGCTTGCGCGTGATGCCGAGGTCCGCACGGAGCTGCGACACGGTGAAGCCCGCGGGATTCGCGTGCCACAGCGAGGCAAGAACGCCGGCGAGACCGTCGATCACGTCGCGGTGGAACGCCGTGCCGTCGTGCTCGAACAGGATCCCGCGCTGCACAAGTCTGCGCATCACGTCGCGTTCGCCGCGCGGTGCGGGCGTGAGCCCCGCTTCCCGCACCGCGAGTGCCACAGGGTGGTTCTCCATGTCATCGGTGGCGGATGCGGCGGACACCGTTCCGTGGTGCTCGGCCGCCCCGAGTCGTTCCACCGCGAGGAGTCGTTCGTGCGGTGCGAGCCCGGCAGCGTCGAGGGACCCTGCCGCCATACGCTCGCGCAGTGTCCCGAGGGTCCGGTCCACCACGGGGGGCACGGCGAACGCCTCGCCCACCACCGGGGCGAGGGCACGTCCGGTCAGGCGCCGTGCCAGATCGATCTCGATCCACCCGCGCCGGGCCAACTGTGACTCCACGGTCCCGTCGGGTGCGGCGCGCGAGATGCGCTCCTGTGGGTCGACATCGAGCACCGTGCCGCCGCCGACCGTGGTTCCCGACCCCGGGTCGCGCAGCAGGAACCTGTCACCGGGCGACAACGGCAGCGGCACGGTGAAGCGGATGCGGATCCTGCCTGCGCCGCCGGCAGGGATCCCCGCGTCCGTACCCGGGCCGAGCAGACGCACCGATGCACTCTGCTCACCGGTGCCGATGTGGAGTGCGTACCCGCTGCGCCGTGAGAGAGTCCGTGCCGAGTCGAGAACCCGGATCTCTCCGTCGAAGACGGTCGTCGACCACCACTGCCCCCCGTGCACGAGCACGTCGCCGCGGCGGACCGTCCCCGCGCCGCGACCGCCCAGGTTGAGTGCGCACCGTGTGCCGGGTACGCCGGCATCGACTCCCGCACCGTGGGTCTGCACGTCGCGCACGCGCACCTCCTCCCCGGTGCGGTGGACGGTGAGCACCTCGCCCCTCCGCACCTCGGCACCCTCGAGGGTGCCCGTGACCACGGTGCCAGCCCCTGCCACGGTGAACACCCGGTCGCAGAAGAGCCGGGGTCGACCGAGCGGGTCGCGGCGCGGCGATGAGGTGTGTGCCAGTGACGTGAGCGCCCCGGCAAGCGCGTGGATTCCCTCACCGGTGTGCGCGGACGTGCGAACCGCCGGCAGCCACCTGACCGGCGACGAGGAGAGCCGCGCCGACACCTGACGGGCGCGTTCATCGACAACCGATGCGTCGACCCTGTCGCACCTCGACAGTGCCACGACGCCCGTGGTGACGCCCAGCACCTCGAGGATGCCGAGGTGCTCCTCCGTCTGGGGCATCCATCCCTCGCCTGCGTCCACCACGAGCAGGGCGGCGCCGACACCGCTGACCCCCGCGACCATCGTGTGCACGAAGTCCGAATGTCCCGGCACGTCGACGAAGCTGAGGACGGTGCCGTCATCGGTGACCAGGTGGGCAAAGCCGAGATCGATCGTCATGCCGCGCCGCTTCTCCTCGGGCAGACGGTCGGGGTCGGTGCCGCACAGTGCCTGGACGAGTGCCGACTTCCCGTGGTCCACGTGACCGGCGGTGGCGATGACTGTCATGGGAGCGCACGGACCGCATCGATGACCACCCGGTCATCGGTCGGTGCGATGGAGCGCATGTCGAGAAGCGTGCGCCCGTCGACGACACGTGCCACCACGGGGATGCCGTGCGAGCGCAGTGCCGACGACACGTCACCCTCCATCGCGACGGCGCGTGATGCGAGCTGTGCGCCGGGTGCGGAGCCCGCACCCACCAGCGCGACGGATTCGACGACGCTCCCCCGGCCCGATGCCGCGACAATCGCGGATGCCCGTTGCCCGAGTGAATCCACGCCGGCTGCGAGCATCGACCAGAACGGGATGTCGTCGCACGCCGTGCGTGCGGCGAACGACATCAGCGCGGCCTGGAGCATCGCAACGGTGTGCGAGCCGGGGCGCAACGCCCGCATCAGCGGGTGCGCGGCACAGGCGGCGACGAGGTCGGCCCGGCCCGCGACGATGCCGCACTGGGGACCACCGAGCAGTTTGTCCCCGCTGAACGTCACGAGGTCGGCGCCCGCCGAGAGCGTCTGGCGCGCCGCAGGTTCGCGGCCGAGGAAGGCCGGCACGTCATCAGTGCGTCCGTGCAGCCACGGGCACGTGCTGTCGAGCAGGCCCGAACCGATGTCGGACACCACCGGCACGCCGAGGCCGCGCAGTTCGGAGACGTCCGCCGACTCGGTGAATCCCTCCACCGAGAAGTTCGACGGGTGGATCCTCATCACGAGAGCGACATCGAGCGCTGATGAAGCAACAGCCGCCGCATAGTCCGATGCGCGGGTGCGGTTGGTGGTGCCGACATCGACCAGCCGCGCGCCCGACTGCTCCATCACCTCCGGTATGCGGAAGCCGCCGCCGATCTCCACGCTCTCGCCGCGCGACACGGCCACACCGCGGCCCCGCGCGAGCGCACCGAGCACCAGCATCACCGCTGCGGCGTTGTTGTTCACCACCACTGCGGCCTCGGCGCCGGTGAGCATCCGGACGAGAGCGGACACCGCATCGTGCCGCGATCCGCGCGAACCATCCGTCAGGTCGAACTCCACGTTCGATGCGCGTCCGGAGGACGACCACGGCAGCGGTGCACGACCGAGGTTCGTGTGCAGCAACACCCCGGTGGCGTTCACGACGTCACCCACCAGCGAGGACGCGAACCCACGCGCGATGCGTTCCGCCGCAGCGGTGTGGTCGGTTCCCCCGTTCGCGATGGCCGTGCGGGCGCAGTCAACGAGCACGGCATGGGGGAGCGCGACGGAACGTGCGAGCGCGCGTGCGAGCGCATCGACAGAGGGGGGCCGGTCGGGGTTCGTGCCCGCTCCGTCGGTCCGCACGGTGCCCATCGCGCCGAAACTAGTACCGTGCGCGCATGAACGGCGAGGGGCAGAACATCGACACGATCAGGCTCACGGAATGGACCTCGTGCGGCGGTTGTGCGGCGAAATGGGGCGCGAGCCTCCTCACCGAGCTCGTGGGCGACCTTCCCGCCGGCATCGACCGTTCGCTGCTGGTCGGGCTCGCTCCCTTCGACGATGCCGCGGTGTACCGGCTTCGCGACGACCTCGCGCTGGTGAGCACCACAGACTTCTTCCCGCCCCTCGTGGACGACCCGCACGACTTCGGTGCGATTGCCGCGGCGAACGCCTGCAGCGACATCTTCGCGATGGGGGCCGAGGTCGTGCTCGCGGTCAACATCGCGGCTTTCCCCGAGCACATGCCGCGGGAGGCCATCACCGCGATACTCGCCGCCGCATCAGAGACGGTGCGCGAGGCCGGCGGCACGGTGGCGGGTGGCCACACGATCCGCAATCCCGAGCCCGTGTTCGGGCTCGCGGTCCAGGGCACCGTCCACCCCGACCGCATCTTCCGCAAGGCAGGGGCCCGTGCCGGGGACGTGGCCATGCTGTCGAAACCACTCGGCACCGGGCTCGTGACGGCGGCGGGCAGCGGCGACGAGAAGCGCGCCGCAATCGAGGGCATGCGGGCCGTGAACCGTCGCGCATCGGAGGCGCTTGGGCGTGCAGGTGCCGCTGTGCACGCGGTCACCGACGTGACCGGGTACGGACTCGCCGGCCACGGATGGGAGATGGCGGAGAGGTCATCGGTTGTTCTCTCGATCGACGCCGCCTCGTTGCCCGTCTATCCCGGTGCACGACGGATCGCGGAGGACGGGACGCGGACAGGCGGCGACCCACGCAACCGTGACTACGTCGGCGAGCGGTTCCTCGCCACGGCCGACCCCGCCTCCGTCGCACTGTGCATGGACCCGCAGACCTCCGGTGGGCTGCTTGCCGCTGTCGACCCGTCGGCGGTGGCACAACTCGAGACCGAGGGATTCGTTGCGGTCGGTCGGTTCCTCGACGGCGCGCCGGCGGTGAGACTGGACTGACCTCACGGTCCCCGCACCGGGGTCCGCGGTTACGATTCGGCGCGTGGCCGTGCTCCGACTCTTCGCCTCGGCACGCGAGGCCGCAGGCACCGCGAGGGCAGAGGTGGCCGGCGCAACAGTGGGTGACGTGATCGACGAGGCATGTGCGCGCTTCGGCCCGGGTTTCGTGGCTGTCCTGTCCACCAGCAAGGTGTGGCTGAACGGCGAGGAGGTGCCGCGTGAGTGCACCGTGGGGGACAATGATGAGGTTGCGGTTCTGCCGCCGGTGAGTGGAGGTTCGTGATGTCCGACGGGAACAGGTCGCTCGCCGAGATCCGTGCCGAGCGCACCTCACTGCAGCGCGAGGAGGACATCGTGTCGTTCGTGCGCCGGGTCGCCCAGGGTCGCATGGATCTCGTCGCCGACGAGCAACGTCGACGGGCCGGCGGGTCCGAAGCGCCCGCGCGTCCGCTCGGGGAGCGACTGGCCGAGGTGTTCGGCCAGCAGCAGGGCGGCGGCAGTGCGCGCCCGCCCCGCGAGACCGAGGTGCCCACCGACCATGAGCTTCTCCTCCAGCTCGACGAGCTGTGTGACTCGCACGGTTTCGGCAGCATGGAGACCCTGGATGACAGATCGCTCGGTGCACTCTCCGATGCTCTCGGAATGTTCGAGAAGGAGTGCAGCCGTCTCCGTCACGGAATGTTCGAGCGCATCGATGCACTCACCGCCGAGGTGGTGAGGCGTGTGCGCGAGGCCGGTGGCGCGGGCGCCGTCGTCGAGGACAGGTGAAGAGGCTGCAGTGACGCGAAACCCCGCCGAGAGGTTGCACGAGGTCGGCGAGTTCATCCGGCAGCAGCGTGAGAACGCTCAGAAGAGCATCCGCGACCTCGCCCGTGCCGCCGGCGTGTCGAACCCGTACCTGAGCCAGATCGAGCGTGGCATCCGCCGTCCGTCCGCCGAGATCCTCCAGCAGATTGCGCGCGCTCTCGAGATCTCGTCCGAGAGCCTGTACGTGCGGGCGGGCATTCTCGACGGCACACCGGAGAAGCCGACCTCTGTGCCCGAGTCGATTGCGAACGACGAACGGCTCACCCCGGAGCAGAAGCAAAGCCTGTTGTCGGTCTACAGGTCGTTTGTCGTTGCGAACGATGCGGCGGCGGGGGCCGCCGGGGAGGGGAATCC
The DNA here is from genome assembly GCA_049454855.1 of Ilumatobacteraceae bacterium. Taxonomy (GTDB): domain Bacteria; phylum Actinomycetota; class Acidimicrobiia; order Acidimicrobiales; family Ilumatobacteraceae; genus UBA2093. The sequence continues at coordinate 10,936 of JBMUAQ010000029.1, read as the reverse complement.
CACGGTCGCTGGATAGGTTGAACAACCCATGCAGCGCGTCGCGGTTCTCTCCATGCACACGTCGCCGCTGGCCCAGCCGGGTGTCGGTGACGGTGGCGGCATGAACGTGTACGTTCGCGAGCTGGTGTCCGCGCTGGCGCACGCCGGAGTGGACTGCACCACATACACACGCGCGTGGAGCAGGGATCTTCCCCCCGAGATCCATGTGGAACCGAACCACAGGGTCGTGCACATCCCCGTCGGCGACCCCGACATGCCGAAGAACGACCTCGTCGACGTCGTTCCCGTGTTCACCGACCGGGTTGTCGACCACATCCGCCGGTCGGGCGGCACCGACGTGGTGCATGCCAACTACTGGTTGTCCGGCATGGCGGGTCACTCCATCAAGCACGAACTCGACGTCCCGCTCGTGAACACCTTCCACACCTTCGCCCGCGTGAAGGCGGCGGGCGGCGACCCGGAGTCCGCTCTCAGGGAGAGGGCCGAGACCGAGATCATCGGCTGCAGTGACGCCATCTGCGTGTCGTGCACCGAGGAGGAGCGACAGTTCGTGTCGCTGTACGGGAACCCACCCGGCAACATCGAGATTGTCTCCCCCGGGGTGGAGCACGCGTTCTTCGCGCCCGGTGACAGACGCGGTGCGCGCACGGCACTCGGTCTGGGCGACGGGCCCGTGTTGCTCTTCGTGGGACGCATCCAGCCGTTGAAGGGCGTCGACGTTGCCGTGCAGACCCTTGCCGAGCTCGGCGACCCCCGCGCGATCCTGCTCGTGGTGGGCGGCACGTCGGGTGCGGAAGGCGATGCCGAGATGGCACATGTGCGGGGTCTCGTGGACTCACTCGGTCTCGGCGGCCGCGTTCGGTTCGTCGACCCGCAGCCGCACCACATTCTCTCCACCTACTACCGCGCAGCCGACGTCGTGCTCGTGCCGAGCCGCAGCGAGAGCTTCGGTCTCGTCGCGCTCGAGGCCGCCGCGTGCGGGACCCCGGTGGTCGCGAGCGCCGTGGGCGGGCTGATCACCATCGTGGAGCACGGCCGCACAGGCTTTCTCGTTCCCGACCGTGACCCCTCTGGTTTCGCGGCGCACGCGGCCCGCATCCTCGGCGACGACGCGTTCGCCGCGGAGGTGTCGCGGGCGGCTGCCGGGAAGGCGCGCGGTTACACGTGGGCCTTCGCGGCGGCGAGGTTGAGGCGCGTGTACGCCGACCTCACGGCGCGCGACCGCGTCGTCTGCCGGTAGCCGGCATGAGCGAACTGTTCGGCAACCCCGAACTGGAGCTGCTCGACCGACGCGTCAGTGAGTGGCTGTCGGGTCTGGCGGCCCGGGACGGCCAGATCGTCGCGGTCGACCGCGGCACCGCCGACGAACACCGCTGGTACGTGAGGATGCGCGGTGTGGAGAAGGAGTTCACCACCGTGTGGTTGACGCTCGGCCAGCGCACGTTCCGCTACGAGACGTACGTGATGCCGGCACCGGAGGAGAACGCGGCGGAACTGTACGAGAACCTGTTGCGCCGCAACGAGAGACTCACCGGTGTGCATTTCTCGATCGGTGCGGAGGACGCGGTGTTCCTGCGCGGCGAGCTGCCGAACGGACTGCTGAACGAGGCCGAGCTCGACCGGGTCATCGGCACGGTGTGGTCGACCGTCGAGCAGGTGTTCCCCTCCATCATCCGCGTCGGCTTCGCCAGTCGTTTCTCGGACTGAGCCAATCGCGCCGGGAACCCGGCCCCTGCACCGTTATTCTCGGCCCATGACCGCAACGCCCCGCATCGTCCTCGTCGGTGGCGGCAACATGGGTTCGGCCCTGGTGGGTGGTCTGGTCGCCGCGGGAACCGACCCCGCTGCAATCGTGGTGGTGGAACTGGATGCCGCCAAGCGTGAGGATATCGAGACCCGGTTCGGTGTGCGCACATCCGAGACCGTCGTGGGCGGGGAGGGCGCCGTGATCGCGGTGAAGCCCGGTGATGCCCCGGCCGCCCCCGCTGCTGCCGTTGCGGCCGGGGCACGCCGTGTGCTCAGCATCGCGGCCGGTGTCTCTCTCGACGTCCTCCGTGAGGCGGTGGGCGGGAGGTGCGCCGTGCTGCGTGCGATGCCGAACACCCCGGCTCTCGTCGGTGAGGGCGCGACGGCACTCTCTGCCGGGTCGGGCTGCACCGATGACGACGTTGACTGGGCGGAGGAGGTGCTGCGGGCCGTGGGCATCGTGGTGCGCGTGCCCGAGGAACAGATGGACGCGGTCACCGCGGTCGCGGGGTCGGGGCCGGGTTACCTCTTTCTCTTCGCCGAGGCGCTGCTGGATGCCGCGCTTGCGGAGGGCCTCCCCCGCGACACTGCGGAGCTTCTGGTGCGCCAGCTGTTCAAGGGCTCGGGGGCGCTGCTGGCCGGCTCGGACGAACAACCGTCGGTGCTGCGCGAGCGCGTGACGTCCCCGAACGGCACCACCTTTGCCGGGCTCTCGGTGTTCGAGACAGAGGGACTTCGTGCGACCGTTCACAAGGCGGTGCGTGCGGCAGCCGCACGCAGTGCCGAGATGGCCCGGGACGCGGCTGCGAAGCGGCATTGACCGAGCGGCGCTGTCGGAACCCGAAAAATTTCCCGGGGAGTTTCCGCGCGGGCACCGCGATATGTATTCTGTGACGCAGGTCACCGGCGACGGGCAACCGCCGCCGGGGGACGCGCCCGGGTCACCGGGAAGCGCCGAAGGGGCCGGTGCCGTCGGGGGGTTGGCACCGGCCCCTTTCGTGCGTTCCGGCCCATGTTTGCCCCGTCCGCACCGCCTTATCGTGTCGGGGTGCGCGACCACGTTGCTCTTCTCACCGACTACGGACTCGACGACGAGTTCGTCGGCGTGCTGAAGAGCGTGATCACCGACATCGCACCGCACGCGCGCATCACCGACATCACACACGGTGTGCCGCCGTTCGACGTGCGGTGGGGTTCGCTCGCACTCGCACGTGCCATCCAGTACGTGCCGGCCGGTGTGATCGTCGCTGTCGTCGACCCCGGTGTCGGTTCCGACAGACGCGCTGTTGCCATCGAGGTCGCGGGCGGTGAGGGGATACTCGTCGGGCCGGACAACGGACTGTTGCCGTCGGCGGCGGCCATGGCCGGCGGTGCCGAGCGTGTGTTCGTTCTGTCGAACACCGAACTGCATCTTGATGCCCCCGGCACGACGTTCGCCGGCCGCGATGTGTTCGCGCCCGTTGCCGCGTTCCTGTGCAACGGCGGTGCGCTCGAGGAGGTGGGGGAGCAGATCGACCCAGCACAGTTGATGCCCGGACTTGTGCCGTTGCCACAGACGGTCGACGACCCCGCACGCGGCGCGGGGATGCGGTGCGAGGTCACGTGGGTCGACAGGTACGGGAACTGCCAGCTGAACGTCGGACCGGACGAGATCGCAGGTCTCGGCACCGTGCTGCGCGTGGTGGTCGGTGACGAGGTGCGCAGCGCGCGGTTGGAGAACCATTTCGCCGCGCTCGCCGACGGAGCAATCGGAGCCGTCATCGACTCCTACGGAATGGTGGCACTCGCGGTGAACAGGGGCTCGGCTGCCGGTTCGCTCGGGCTCTCCGCCGGTGACGAGGTCGTGCTCCACCGCGGGGACGATGCCACCACGAGCCCCGTCACCCTCCGCGGCGGCTCTCGTTAGAGTGGGTCTGTGCGCCCCGCCACGACCCTGACCATCGTGCTTCTGCTCGGCGCGATTCTCACGGCGGGGATCCTGAGCCTCCTGCGGATCTGACCGATGAACCTCGCCACGATCCTCGACCTGCACCCCGACGGGCAGGTGGCACTCGTGAGCCACGGACGTGAGACCACCTACGGCGAGCTGCGCAGTGCCACCGCGGCGCTGCGCGCCGAGTTCACGGAACTCGGGGTCGGCCCGGGCCATGTGGTTGCGCTGCTGTGCAGCAACACCCCGTACTTCGTGATTGCGTACCTCGCCACGGTCGGTGTGGGAGCGGTGGCGGCGCCGCTGAACCCCACCAGCCCCACACCCGAGATCGAGCGCGAGATCACCGTGCTCAGGCCCACGGTCGTGGTGGTGGAGCCCGCCGCCATGACGGCCTGGCAGCAGACCGACGCCACGGCACGCTCCTCGGTGCGCGCGGTGATGGCAACGGAGGGCCACGGCATCGACGGCGCACACACGATCGACGAGGTGCTGTCGTCCGGGGGTTCCGCGCCGGTCGTCGACCTCGACCCCGCCACGCCGGCGGCGTACCTGTTCACCAGCGGCACGGCCGGGGCACCGAAGGTCGCCATGCTGTCGCACGGGAACCTTCTGGCGAACATCGGGCAGTCGCTCGACTCCGAGCACATCTCGCCGGACGACGTGATCCTCGGCGTTCTCCCCGCGTACCACATCTTCGGGCTCAACGTGATGCTGGGTGCCACGCTCGCCGGTGGTGCCCGGGTGGTTCTCGTGCAGCGTTTCGACCCCGTGAGTGCACTCGAGACCATCGAGTCGCGCGGTGTCACCGTTGTGATGGGCGCACCGTCGATGTGGATGGCGTTCAGCCAGATCATGGACGAACACCCGCACGCGTTCCGCACGGTGCGTCTCGCGCTGTCCGGTGCGGCGAAGCTGCCCGAGAAGACGGCTCATCTCCTGGTCGAGAAGTACGGCCTGCACGTGGCCGAGGGCTACGGACTCACCGAGGCATCACCGGCCGTCACCAACGCGGTCGACCTTCCCTTCACCCCCGGTTCCATCGGCCGCCCCCTGAAGGGCGTGGAGGTGCGCGTTGTCGACGAGAGCGGCGACGACGCACTCGTGGGGGACCCCGGCGAGATCTGGGTGCGCGGCCCGAACGTGTTCCTCGGTTACCTGGATGACCCGGAGGCGACCGCGCGCGTGCTCACTGCCGACGGCTGGCTGCGCACCGGTGACATCGCGGTGGTCGACGAGCACGGCAACCTGTTCATGGTGGACCGCATCAAGGACATCGTGATCGTGTCGGGGTTCAACGTGTACCCGGGCGAGGTCGAGGATGTTCTCCGCACCCACCCCGCCGTTGCAGATGCTGCCGTGGTGGGCACGCCGCACCCGCACACCGGTGAGGCAGTGCGCGCGTACGTTGTGCTCCGGCCCGGTGCGCATCTCGACGAGGACTCGGTGGTCGACCACTGCCGCCGGAACCTCGCGCGCTACAAGAGCCCGTCGAAGGTTCTCTTCGTTCCCGAGCTGCCGCGCAACATCAGCGGCAAGCTGCAGCGCTACAGCCTGCGCTGAGCCCCGGCCGACGCACCGCTGCTGGCCACGAGGAAACCCGCGAACAGAACCGTTATGCCCACGGTCAGGGTGACGGCGAACGAGGTGTCCGCCCCGAGGCGTCCCGCGAGCGAACCACTGGCGGAAAGCACTGCTGCACCGACGGCAACGAGCACGTTCCCGGCAGCGAGCCTGCGCGGTGACGACACGTTGCGCACGGCCGAAGATGTCACCGCGGGCACCGCACCGCGCAGCACCCTCCACGCCGACCAGAGTGCACCGCCGAAGATCACCACCGCCGGCACCGACGAGCCGACCGCGGCGAGGACACGGGGGAGCACATCGAAGTGCTCCTTGCCGGTCGGCAGCTCCGTCGGGTCGATCACCCCGCGCACCGGGGCGGTGAGCACGACTCCCACCGCGAAGCCGCTGAACACGAGCAGGAAACGCATCACCGCGTCGCCCGTGCGCCTGCCCGCCAGCAGGTACACGGTGCCGAGAGCCAGCCACGGGACGTTCACCACCGCCCCGAACGCGAAGAACATCCGGAACGAGGGGGCGCTCCAGCCCCTGGCCCCCGCCCACCACAGACTCATCGCGGCCACGAAGAAGAGCGCCATCGCCACGGTCCACGCCAGTTCGTGTGCCCGTCGGCGACGCAGCCACCGGTCGAGCGTGCTGAGTCCGAAGGCCAACGACACGAGACCGGACGCGGCCGCGAGGGCGGTGTTCCATGTCACGGACGGAAAGGCTATGGGGAGCCCTGCTGGGTTTCGTGCGGGAGCCGCGAACCAATAGCGTTGCGAACACATATGACGGAATCCCCCCGCCGCCGAATCCCCGAAGCAGCCCTCGGCAGGCTGCCCGTGTACCTGCGCATCCTCGGCGACCTCGCATCGGACGGCACCACCCAGGTGTCGAGCGATCAGCTCGCGGAACTTGCGGCAGTGAACGCCGCGAAGGTGCGCAAGGACCTCTCCTATCTCGGCACGTACGGCACCCGCGGTGTCGGTTACGACGTGCAGTTCCTCACCCACCAGATCCGTCGCGAGCTCGGCCTCGACCAGTCGTGGCCGATCATCATCGTGGGGGCCGGCAATCTCGGCCAGGCACTCGCGAACTATGCAGGCGTGAACGAGCGCGGTTTCCAGGTGGTCGGCATCGTCGACAAGGACGAGACGAAGGTCGGAACGGTGGTCGGCGGTGTGCGGGTGCGTCACGCGGACGAACTGCCCCAGATCGCCCAGTCGAAGGGTGTGAGCATCGGCGTGGTGGCAACGCCGGCAGCCCACGCCCAGGACGCCGCCGATGCCCTGGTGCGGGCCGGGATCGGGTCCATCCTGAACTTCGCCCCGGCCGTCCTCTCGGTGCCCCGGGGGGTCAACGTCCGCAAGGTTGACCTGGCGCTCGAACTGCAGATTCTCAGCTACTACGAGCAGTGCCGGGCCACAGGCAGCTCGTCAGGCGGTCACACCACCCCGGTGAGTGCCTAAGGTTCTCCCGTGTCCATCGTCGTCATCGGGGTGAACCACCGCACGTCGCCGGTGGAGCTGCTCGAGAGGGTCTCCATCCCCGACGGTGCGATGCCGAAGGCGTTGCACAGCCTCATCGTGCGAAACGACATCCGTGAGGTCGTGGTGCTGTCCACGTGCAACCGCACCGAGGTGTACGCGGTTGCCGAGCGCTTCCACGGCGCCTACGAGGACATCCGTGATTTCTTCTGCGAGACGAGCGGTCTCCCCGCCGGCGACATCACCCCGCACCTCTACAGCCAGCATGACGAGGCTGCGGTGTCCCATCTCTTCGAGGTGGCGGCGGGTCTCGACTCCGCGGTGCTCGGCGAGTCCGAGATCGTCGGTCAGGTGCGCGACTCCTGGGAACGCGCGATGGGGGAGGGTGTCTCGCGGAGCACCCTCAACCTGCTGTTCCGCCATGCGATCGAGGTTGCCAAGCGTGCGCGCACCGAGACCGCCATCAGCAGGTCGACGGCGTCCGTGTCGCACGCCGCGGTGGAGATGGCCGAGGAGATCCTCGGGTCGCTGCGCGGCCGGAACGTGCTCGTGGTCGGGGCGGGGGAGATGGGCGAGGGTGTCGCCACGGCTCTCGCCCGCGCCGGTGCCGGCGGGGTCGTGGTGGCCAACCGTTCGCTCGAGCGCGGAGAGGCGCTCGCGGACAGGGTCGGCGCGCGTCTCGTGGGAATGGACGACGTGGGCGCGGAACTCGCACTGGCCGATGTGGTGGTGTCGTGCACCGGTGCCGGCACGTTCGTTGTCACCGGGGCTGCGGTTGCCGCCGCGCGCGGCCGCGCGGGTGCCCCGCTGCTCGTGGTCGACATCGCCCTTCCGCGTGACGTCGAGCCCGCAGTTGCCGACATCCCGGGTGTGGTGCTGCGTGACCTGGACGACCTGAAGACCTGGGCGAACCGTGGTCTCGAGAAGCGCTCGGCCGAGGTGTCGCAGGTGCGTTCGATCGTCGGCGAGGAGATCGAGCGGTTCGTGCTCGAGCAGGCGCAGAGGCAGGCATCCCCGCTCATCGCGCAGCTGCGCGAGGCCGTGGAGTCGATCCGTGTGTCCGAGATCGAGCGCATGTCCGGGCGCACGGCCGGCTTCGACGAGGACCAGCTGGCAGTGGTCGACGCCATCACCCGCGGCATCGTGGCGAAGCTGCTGCACAACCCCTCCGTGAGACTGCGCGAGGCTGCCGGCACGCCCCAGGGTGAGCGTCTCGCGGCTGCGGTGCGCGACCTGTTCGACCTTCACTGAGCCGGGTGGACATGACGACGGTCCGCATCGCCACGCGGGGCAGCACACAGGCCCGTACGCAGGCCACTGCGGTCGGCGATGCACTTGCGGCCGCCGTGCCGGGCCTGGTCGTCGAGTTCGTGCTCGTGGAGACACGGGGTGACGCGAACCAGACGACACCGCTGCACCGGATGGGCGGACAGGGTGTCTTCGTGAAGGAGGTGCAGCGCGCGGTCCTGGACGGCCGTGCCGACATCGCCGTGCACAGTGCCAAGGACCTCCCGTCAACCGACGCGGACGGCCTCATGATCGCGGCCTTCACGGAGCGTCGTTCCGCGAACGACGTGCTCGTGGGGACACCGCTCTCCGGGCTCGCCGAAGGCGCGACGGTTGCCACCGGTTCGGTGCGGCGGCGCGCGCAGCTCGCGCGGGTGCGGCCCGACCTGCGGTTCGTCGAGCTGCGCGGCAACATCGAGACGAGGCTGTCGAAGGTTCCCGACGGGGGCTCGGTGGTGATGGCGCGTGCCGCACTCGAGGTGCTCGGTCTGACCGGAGTGATCGCCGAGGACCTCGACCTCGACGTTGCCGTGCCGATGGTGGGACAGGGTTGTGTCGCGGTGGAGACGCGCGCAGGTGATGACGCGGTGCTGGCGGTGGTCGCCGCGGTGGACCATGCCGCCACGCGACGTGCAGTGGAGACCGAGCGGGCCTTCCTCGCCGAACTCGGTGCCGGGTGTTCGCTGCCGGTTGCGGCGCACCTCTCGCCGGACGGCGTGTTCAGGGCGTTCATGGCGGGCAACGGTGAGTCTGTGCAGATCACGGGTGAGGTCGGATCGACCGAGGACCACCTCACCGTGGGTCGCGCGGCGGCGGACAGCTGCAGACGGATGCTCGAGGGCCGGGAACCACGTGAGTGAGCCGCTGGCCGGGAGGTCCGTGGTGGTCACCCGTTCCGCCTCGCAGAACGCGACCTTCAGGGTGCTGCTCGAGGAGTGCGGTGCACGCGTGGTGGAGATGCCTCTCCTCTCCATCGAGGAGCCGGAGGACGAGGGGCGCGAGCGCGACGCGATGCTGCAGAGGATCCACACCTTCGACTGGGTGGTCGTCACGTCGCCGAACGGCGCCGAGAGGGTCGCCCCCTTCGTCAGTGCCGCCGGTGCCGCCGCGGACTCACCGGTGTTCCCCCGCTTCGCGGCGGTCGGTGCGGCAACCGCGCGGGTGCTCGGCGTCCACACCGATCTCGTCGCCGAACCCGCCCGTGCATCGGTGCTCGCCGATGTGTTCCCGCAGGGAACCGGAAGGGTGCTCCTTGTGCAGGGGAACCTCGCCGACGACGGCCTCGCCGCTGCGGTTGCCGACAGGGGATGGGACGTGACGCAGGTTGTGGCGTACCGCACGGTGTCGGTCGTGCCGGGCGACGACGTGAGGGCGTCCGCCCTGTCCGCGGACGTCCTGATGCTCGCCTCCGGCAGTGCTGCGAGCGCCTGGTTCGACGCGTTCGGCACCGACACGCCCGCCGTGGTGGTGAGCATCGGGCCGTCCACCACACGGGTGGCCGGGCAACTGGGCATTCATGTCACGGCCACCGCGCAGGAACAGACCCTCGGGGCGATGATCCGCGCGGCCGCCAATAGCATCGGGGCGTGACTTTCCCCGTCTCGCGCCCCCGCAGGCTGCGCACCACGGCCGCACTGCGGGATCTGGTGGCAGAGACCAGGCTGCACACGAGCGACCTGGTCGCCCCGCTATTCGTCCGGGAGGGCATCGACTCCCCGGTGCAGATTGCGTCCCTCCCCGGGGTGGTGCAGCACACGCTCGGGTCGTTGTCCGAGGAGGTGCGGGTGCTGTCGTCGCTCGGTGTCCGCGGCGTGATCCTGTTCGGTGTGCCGGCGCACAAGGACGAGACGGGCTCTGGGGCCCACGACCCCGACGGCATCGTGCAGGTGGCACTGGGCCGGCTGCGCGATGAGTTCGGTGACTCGGTGGTGCTCATGGCCGATCTGTGCGTGGATGAGTACACGTCGCACGGGCACTGCGGGGTGCTCACAGCCGACGGTGCGGTGGACAACGACCGCACGCTCGAGGTGTACCGCCGTGCCGCAGTCGCGCAGGCGGAGGCAGGTGCGCATGTGGTGGCGCCGAGCGGAATGATGGACGGTCAGGTGGGGGCAATCCGGTCGGCGCTCGACGAGACCAGTCACCGGGACACGGCGATCATGGCGTACTCGGCGAAGTATGCATCAGGCCTGTACGGACCGTTCCGCGATGCCGTCGACGTGCAGATCGCCGGCGGGGGCGACCGCAAGGGCTACCAGCAGGACTGGCGCAACGCCCGGGAGAGCCTGCGCGAGGTGCGCGAGGACATCGAGCAGGGCGCGGACATCGTGATGGTGAAGCCTGCGGTCACGTACCTCGACGTGATCTCCCGGGTCCGTGCCTCCACCGATCTTCCCGTTGCCGCGTACCACGTGAGCGGTGAGTACTCCATGATCAAGGCGGCCGCCGCGAACGGCTGGATCGACCACGACACCGTCGCTCTCGAGCAGCTCACCGCAGTGAAGCGGGCCGGTGCCGACATCATCCTCACGTATCTCGCGCGCTGGTTCGCCGAGCTGACGAACGGCTGAGTGCGTGGGCATCCCGTTCTGTGACCCCGTCGCGTGCGTGCCGGCCGGCTGCACGGCGGTCGTGTGCCGCGGGCTCGGCATCCCGTCGAACGACGCGTTCTTCGAGCGGTCGTCGCGGGCGATCCCCGGCGGGGTCAACTCCTCCATCAGGGCCTTCCGTTCCGTGGGAGGACGGCCCTACACGGTGTCACGTGCGCAGGGTGCACGCGTGTGGGACGTCGAGGGCCGTGAGTACATCGACCTCGTGCAGAGCTACGGCGCCATCATCCTCGGCCATGCGCACCCGAAGGTGGTCGATGCGGTGTCGCGTGCGGCCCCCGACGGAACCTCGTACGGCGCCCCCCCCCCCC
>JBMUAQ010000028.1:0-21279 GCA_049454855.1 Ilumatobacteraceae bacterium | reverse complement strand
CAACCCAGCGGTGCTCTGGACTGCCGGACTCACCGCGGCTTCCGTGTGGCTGCTCGTGGGGGTCGCCCCCGTGCGCGACGCTTTCCACATGGGCCCGGTGACGGGTGCGCAGGTTGTCGTTGCAGTCGCGGCGGCAACTGTCGGCGTGTCGTGGTTCGAGGTCTCGAAACTGGTGGGTCACCGCTCCCGGGGGAGCAGTCGGGGGGTCACTCCCCCGTGAGCTCCTTGCGCAGGTCCTTCTTCAGGAACTTGCCGTTGGCGTTGCGCGGGAGAGCCTCGTCGCGGAACCAGATCCGCGAGGGGATCTTGTGCTTGGCAAGCGACTTCGACAGGAACTCGCGCAGCTCGTCCTCACCCACCGTCTTTCCGGGCTGCAGCACGATTGCCACCGCGACCTCCTCGCCGAGTCTCTCGTCGGGGATGCCGAACACCGCTGCCTCGGCGATCGCCGGGTGGTGGTAGATCGCTGTCTCCACCTCGCTGCAGTACACGTTCTCGCCGCCGCGAATCACCATGTCCTTGGCGCGGTCGACCAGGAACACGAAACCGTCCTCGTCGATTCGTGCGACGTCACCGGTGTTCAGCCACCCGTCCTTGATGGTCTCGGCGGTGGCGTCGGGCCGGTTCAGGTAACCCTTGATGGTGACCGCCCCGCGCACGCACAGGATGCCAACGGTGTCGGGGCCGACCGGCAGGTCGTTGCCGTCCTCGTCCACCAGCTTCGCCTCGAGGGTGGGCACGAGCGGACCGCACGAAGCCGGCTTCGACAGGAACCAGCGCGCGGCGTTCGCGGTGATGATGCCGTGGGTCTCGGTCATGCCGTACCCGGTGCTCGGCTGGCCGCCCGACTTCTTCAGTGCGTCGGCAATCTTCGGGACGAGGTCGGGCTGCAGCGCGGCACCGCCTCCGCCCATGCCCTGCAACGAGGAGGTGTCGCGCGTCGCCCAGTCGGGGTGCAGCAGCAGTTCGCGGCTCATCGTGGGCACACCACTGAAGCTCGTGACCTTCTCGCGCTCGATGAGCTCGAGGGCACGGCCGGGGTCCCACTTGTACATGAGCACCACCTTTGCGCCCGAGAGAGTGGCCGGGTGGAGGATGCAGTTGCACGCAGTCACGTGGAAGAGCGGCGTGGGTGCCATGAAGCAGTTCTGCGCAGGCGGAGGGGTGGCCGGCGGCTCGGGCGGCGGGATCGCACCGGCCTCGACCGCCTTCATCTCGGCCATCGCCACCGTGGTGGTCATGGCGACGAGGTTCAGGATGTTCGTGACCGAGCCGCGGTTCGTCAGCTGCGCACCCTTCGGGAAACCGGTGGTGCCGGACGTGTAGAAGATGGTCGCGTCGTCATCGGGGTCGATCTCGACGGCCGGCAGCGAACCCGGGTCGGCGGTGGCGAGCACGTCGGCCCAACTGGCGCTGTTGGCGGGGAGCGCACGGTCGGAGCGCACCGCGACCACGTGCATGCCCGGGCGCGGGGCGAGCTGCGACAGCCGCTCCAGCCGCTCGTCGTCCGCGATGAACACGGAGGGATCACTGTCGTTCAGTGCGTACTCCATCTCGGGGGCGGTCCACCAGGCGTTCATGCCCACCACCGCGGCGCCGAGACTGACGGTGGCCCAGTAGCCCACCACCCACTCCGGGTAGTTGCGCATCGCAAGCGCAACGCGCGAGTGGCGCCCCACGCCCTTCGAGGTGAGATATGCGGCGACTCGGCGCACCTGCGAGTGCACCTCCGCGTAGGTGTAGCGCTCGTCCTCGTAGACGAGGTAGTCCTTGTCGCCGTGGCCGGTCGTGAGCTCCCACAGGAAGCGCATGTGCGGCGGTGCGGCGGCGTACGCCAGGGTGTCGGCACCCCGGACATCGATGCGGGTCAGGGCGAACTGTGCCCCCGGGGCGGTGAGGTCCGCCCGGGCGGCGAGGTAGTGCTCGATCACGGCGCACATCATGGCCGAAGAAGGTCGTGTCCCGCCACACCCAAGTAGCGTGTCCAGCCGTGGGTTCGGACAACACAGTCGGCGCAGAGGCAGTGGAGCAGCTCCGGGAGGCCCACGACACCGGGGAACACCCCCGGACGGGGGATGACGGGGCCGGGCACGGCCACCACACGAGCTCCGTCGGCACGGCCGCGCTGACCCTCGGGGCCCTCGGCATCGTCTACGGGGACATCGGGACCAGCCCCCTCTACTCGATGAAGGAGGCCTTCACCGAGAAGTCGCACACGATGCTGGTCGACCAGACGAACATCTACGGCATCTGCTCGCTCGCGTTCTGGGCACTCATCATCATCATCTCGGTGAAGTACCTCATGTTCGTCATGAGGGCCGACAACAACGGTGAGGGCGGGATCCTCGCCCTCACCGCCAAGGTGATCGGCCCGAAGAGCAACCGCTCGGCCCGGGCCGGCCTGCTCGTGTCGCTCGGAGTGTTCGGCACGGCGCTGCTGTACGGCGACGGGGTGATCACACCCGCAATCTCGGTTCTCTCCGCCGTGGAGGGCCTGGAGAACGTGTCCACGGCCTTCGAGGCGTGGGTGCTGCCGATTGCGGTCGCCATCATTGCCGGCCTGTTCCTGGTGCAGCGTCGCGGGACAGGGGCGGTGGGCCGGGTGTTCGGCCCCGTGATGATGTTGTGGTTCGCCACCATCGCGATTCTCGGCGTGCGCCACATCCTCGAGCACCCGGGGATCATCTCGTCGGTGAACCCCCTGAACGCCTTCCGTTACTTCACACACGAACCGAAGAAGGCGTTCCTGTCGCTCGGCTCCATCTTCCTGGTGGTCACGGGCGGCGAGGCGCTGTACGCCGACATGGGCCACTTCGGTCGCAGGCCCATCGCGCTCGGCTGGTACGGCATGGTGCTCCCCTCGCTGGTCCTGAACTACTGGGGCCAGGGCGCGTTCCTCCTCGACAATCCGGAGAAAGTGGAGAGCGTCTTCTTCAACATGGTTCCGGAGCCACTGCTGCTGCCTGTCGTCATCCTCGCCACCTGCGCCACGATCATCGCCTCGCAGGCACTCATATCGGGCGTGTTCTCGCTCACGGCCCAGGCCGTGCAGATGGACTACCTCCCCCGCATCGCCGTGCGCCACACGTCATCAGAGCACTACGGCCAGATCTACGTGCCTCTCGTCAACTGGGTGCTGATGATCGCCTGCATCGGACTGGTGCTCGGTTTCCGCACGTCCAGCAACCTGGCGGCCGCCTACGGCATCGCAGTCACGATGACCATGGCGATCACCACGCTGATCTTCTACAGGGTGCTCGTTGACGGCTGGAAGTGGAGGTCGGTGCGTGCGCTCGCACTGTGCATCCCGTTGCTCGTCATCGAGGCTGGCTTCCTCGGGGCCAACATCGTGAAGATCCCGCACGGCGGATGGTTCGCCCTCGCCGTCGGCGTGGTCCTCATGGTGCAGATGCAGACGTGGCGCCGCGGCCGTGCACTCGTTGCCGAGCGCATCCACCGCGGTGAGCGCGACCTTGAGGAGTTTCTTGACGAGACCGAGGAACTGACCCGCGTCCCCGGCACAGCGGTGTTCATGTTCAAGGACCTCGGCAAGGCTCCGCCCGCCCTCGTCAACAACCTGCAGCACAACAAGGTGCTCCACCGCACCACGCTCATCGTCGATGTCGAGGTTGACAGCCGTCCACGTGTGCCCACCGAGGAACGGATCGTGATCGAGAAGGTCGCGCCGGGTGTGTTCGAGATCAAGATGTTCTTCGGATTCATGGAGGACCCCAACGTGCCCGCCGCACTGGCGCTCGTCGACCACCGCGACATCGCCTTCGACCCCGACGACGTCACGTACTTCATCGGCCGGGAGTCGATCGTGGCGGGCAAGGTGCCGGGCATGCACCCGCTCGCGGAACAGCTCTTCGTGCTCCTCAACCGCGGCGCAGACTCCGCAGCGAGGTTCTTCAGCCTGCCGGCCGACCGCGTGTTCGAGGTGGGCAGCCGCGTCGAGATCTGATCAGTCGAGCACCCAGCTCGACATCGACAGCGAACCCATGGCACACCCGTCCGTGAGCGTGCGCACCGCGCCGCCTGCCGACGCAAGCCCCGCGAAGTACAGCACGGGCACGAAGTGGTCGGGCGTGGGTGCAGACAGCGCCCATGCCGGGTGAGAGGGAGCACCGGCCAACGAAGAGGGGTCCGACTTCAGGGTGCCTGCCACGTGCGCATCGAACTCCACGGCCCACGGCTCGCCGGACGAACCTGCCGACCAGTCGAGCCGGCCGAGGTTGTGCACCACGTTCCCGCTGCAGAGCACCAGCACACCCTCGTCGCGCAGCGGCGCGAGCGCCCGTCCGAGTGCCACGTGGTCGGCGAACGCTTTGGTGGCATCCAACGACAGTTGCACCACCGGCACATCGGCCGCGGGGAACATGTGCGCCAGCACCGACCACGTCCCGTGGTCGATGCCCCAGCCGTCACGGTCGGCACCGACCCACACCGGGGCCAGCATCTCTGTCACCTTCGCAGCGAGTTCCGGGGACCCGACAACCGGGTAGTCGAATGCGAACAGCTCGTCGGGGAAGCCGTAGAAGTCATGGATGGTGCGCGGCTTCTCCATGGCGGTGACGAGAGAGGAGCCGATCCACCAGTGTGCGGACACCGCGAGGATCGCCCTGGGCACAGGGACCGATGCGCCGAACTCCGCCCATGCCGCAGTGTGACCGTTCGACTCGAGCGTGTTCATCGGGCTTCCGTGGCCGATGAACACCGCGGGCATCCTGCTCATGCGGTCAGGGTATCGGCGGCCCCGCGGTCACTTGAGGGTGGCGAGGGTGGTGCCCTTGCTGCTGCGCACGATGTACACGTACCCCTTCTTCCATGTGGTGGCGTAGGTGTTCTTGCCCTTCTTCCCCTTCAGGGTCTTGGCAAGCTTGGCCACCGACTTGCTGGATGTCTTGCGGTAGATCTTCACAGTGGTGGCCGCCACCAGGACGATGGTGATGGTGGCCTTCGAGCCCTTCTTCACGATCTTGTAGCTGGCGGTGGATGATGATGCAGGTCCACCCGTTGTGGTACCACCGGTCGTGGTGCCCCCGGTTGTCGTGCCTCCCGAA
Organism: Ilumatobacteraceae bacterium; assembly: GCA_049454855.1. GTDB lineage: Bacteria > Actinomycetota > Acidimicrobiia > Acidimicrobiales > Ilumatobacteraceae > UBA2093. The sequence goes on along the minus strand of JBMUAQ010000028.1, from coordinate 16,216 downwards.
GTGGAGCCACCCGCACCCGCGAGATACGCCGAGAGCGTGCTCTTGATCGTGTACTCGGGGTTCGAGAAGGTGATCTCGGACACCGTGATCAGGATTCCCGCGACCGGCGAGGTCACGGCTGTCGGCGTGAACGGGGGCTTGGTGGTGCCCTCCTTCGTCTCGACGCGCTCCATCGACAGTGCCTTGGCGATCTCATCGAGTGTGCTCGTGCCCTGCGAGTTGCCGAAGCACCGTTTTGCCACGGACTCGGTGATGAACACCTTCATCGACCCCTTGTTCAGGGTGACGCCGTCGCTCTTGAGATGCGGTGCACCGCTCATCGTCACCGTGAACGATGCCGGCACGCTGGACGTCCCGCCGGAACTTCCGCCCTGGCCCCCACCGAGCGCCTGGAGTTCCTGCATCGTGTAGGTCTTGCCGTCGGGCCCGAGATAGTTCGTGGTTCCGGAGATGTTGGTGTAGGTCTTGCCTCCGAGGTTGACGGTGGGCGGCACATCCGCCGCCGGCACGCGCTGGGCGGTCACCGGGTTGTTGCAGGTCATCGCCATCTGGAAGCTGTTGACTGCGGCACCGACCCACATTCCCTTCATGAGGGTGTCCATCGATGAGGGGGTGGTGTCCGTGTACATGATGTGCTGGATGACGGCGGCGGTGAGATCGCGGTCGGCCTTCGTGATCGAGCACTTCATCAGGTCGTTCATGGAGAGCCCGGCACATTCGGGATGCCTGGCGAGGAAGGCCGTGAGATCGGCCTGTGTCGACATCGACCCGTAGTCGACCTTCGAGAACCCCACGGCCTTGGTGACGACGGTGGCGGTGCCGGAGCTCTCGACGAACGAGACCATGTCGGAGTATCCCGCCAACGACGACATCGTGTCCCCCGGCTTGGCCGCGATAGTGATGCGGAACTGCAGGCCCGCGGCAAGACCCGCGGCACCGAGGTCCTCGCTTGTCGGCGCCGAAGCTGCGCGCACCCCGAACCAATACATCTTCCTCGACCCGGATTCGCGGCACGCCACGATCCGCCACGCCGACGAAGTGTCCGCAACCGCATAGGAGGAACCGGAGTTCGTCGACACCTCGAGCGTCGGCTTGGTCCATGACCAGTCTGCAGCCGACGCATCCGTCCCCTGGCATGCCGAGCCCGCAGAGACGACTGCCTCCCCTGCCGCACGTGCGGGCGTGGCCGGTGCACCGAACGACGCCAACGAGGCCACTGCCGCAGCCAAAGTGACGGTCACAAGTTTCCTCAGCACCTGAACCCCCCTTTTGCCCATCGGCACACTAACCCTCGGTCCCGGGAAAGTGAACCAGCCGGCGCGGGGTTACGGTGGCCCCATGGCAGCCACGGGGGGCATCGTCGACTCGCACGTGCACCTGTTGCCCGGGCGCATCGGCGAGAAGGTGCGAGCGATCTTCGAGGCCGGCGAGACGGCCGGACGGTTCGTCCTCGCGTACCCGTCCGGTCACGACGAGGTGGTCTCGCAACTGCGCGCCGAGGGGGTGGTGGGTGTGTGGTCGCTCCCCTATGCACACAAGCCGGGGGTGGCCGAGGGTCTGAACGAGGCATCGGCCACCGTCGCGGCGCGGTTCACCGATGGTGCGTTCCGGGTGACCGGCGGTGCCACGGTTCATCCAGGCGACGAGGACCCGGCGGGAATCGTGCACGGTGCCGTGGCGCGGCACGGCCTGCGGGTGCTGAAACTGCACTGCTCGGTGGGTGATTTCGGCGTCGATGACCCGCGGCTCACACCTGCGCTCGCTGCGGCAGAAGAGCACCGCATGCCCACGGTGGTGCACCTGGGTCACAACCCGAACGGGCTCACCGAGGGCCACGAGCTGGACAGCCTGCGCACTGTGTGCGCACGGCATCCCGGCCTGCCGGTGGTGCTCGCCCACTTCGGGCACCACAGCGCGCCCGAGGCCGTTGCGCTGTTTGCCGAGTTCGCGAACTTCCATGCGGATCTCACTCCGGTCGTGACGAGTGCACCGAACGTGACCTCGGAGATGCTGTCGCTCTGGGCCGACCGCATCCTCTTCGGCTCCGATTCACCGAACACTGCAGTGTCAGTGACCGACCATCTGGCGTGGCTCGGTTCGTTCGGTCTCGATGATCCCGCGGTTGCGGCCATCACCGGCGGGAACGCCCGTCGACTGGAGGCAGCAGTCGCAGCCTGATACGGCGTCAGGGTGCGCCCGACGGACCCGTGCTCACCCCTCCAGGCGTTCCGCGCGCAGTGCCGAGCGGCGCACCTTGCCGTCGTCACCCCGGAGCGGGAACGACACGTACTCGAAGGTGCGCGGTATCTTGTAGACCACCAAGCGCTCGGCCAGGAACCTGCGCAGTTCGTCCTCGCCCACCACCGAGGGGTCCGCCTCGAGAATCGCGTGCACGGTGGCACCCTTGTCCTCATCGGGGAGACCGATCACCGCACAGCTCTGCACCGCCGGGTGCTCCTGGATGGCGGCCTCCACCTCGGCCGGGTAGATGTTCGCCCCGCCCGACAGGATCATGTCGCTAGCACGGTCACCGAGATACAGGTAGCCGTCCTCATCCAACCGGCCCATGTCGCCGAGTGACTCCCAGCCCCCGTCGCGCGTGCGCGCCGCGGCACCCACGTAGCGGTAGGTGGGCGTCCCGCGCAGCGAGCGCATCCACACCTCGCCCATCTCACCCACGGGGAGTTCGTTGCCGTCCTCGTCGGTGACCATCACGGTGCCGGGCTGCACCCTGCCCACCGAGCCGCGGTGCGCGAGCCATTCCGGCCCGCTGATCACCGTGGCCGTCTGTGCCTCGGTGCCCGCGTAGAGCTCGAAGATGCGCTCCGCGCCGAGCCAGTCGATCCAGCACTGCTTCAACCACTCGGGGCACGGCTCGGCGAGGTGCCACACGACCTCGAGCGACGAGAGATCGTGACGGTCGCGCACCTCCTCGGGCAGACGCCAGATGCGCTTCATCATCGTCGGCACCATGTAGAGAACGGTGCCGCGGTGGCGCGCAATCTCCACGAGCGTTCCCTCCGCGTCGAACCGCGTCATCAACGCCACGCGCAGCCCGTTCAGGAGTGCCTGCCAGCTCCACACCGCGGGACCGTTGTGGTACAACGGGCCGGGCATCACGAGACAGCCACCCTTCTTCATGAGGAGCGGCAACGGTGCGTTCTCGTCCAGCTCCGCGGGGTCACCCGACACGATGAGCTTCGGCCGGCCGGTGCTGCCGCCCGAGGTCGGCGCCTTCCACGCCGGCGACACGACATCGGGAAGAACGGATGAATCCCCCGACGGGGCCACGAAACCCACGGGGATCCCGCGACGACCCGCGACCGCACCGTCCTCCACCCCGATCACCACCGGCGGGTCGGCCAGCTCGATGATGGCCTCCAGTTCGCGCTGCGGGAGGCGCGACGACACCGGCTGCGGCGTGGCACCGAGCATCCAGATGCCGACGTAGGACACGAACCACTCGATGCTGTTCGGCACCGCCACAGTGACGAGGTCACCCATGTCGACACCGAGACTCTTCAGATGCAGCGCGAGGTCGCCACCCCGGCGCACCAGTTCTGCCCGGCTGACCGAATCGTCCCCGCAGGTGATCGCCACCTCATCAGGTGCCTCGGCTGCGAGGTCGCGCAGCCTGTTCACGAACGAGACCATCCGTCCTCCCCCCGTCGGTGACCCGACCCATGTTGTCCCATCGGTCAGGCCGGGAACGAAGCGACCGTGGCCGCGACCAGAGCGAGCACGGTGCCCGCGGCGACCATGGCGGACGCGACCTCCTCGTCGAACCCGGCCCGCACCGCCACCACACCGGCCGTGACCATCGGCGGCATCGCCGACTCGAGGATGGCCGCCTGCCACGCAAGGGACGACGGGTCGCCGACCGTCACCGCGACGAGGCCGACCAGTGCCGGCAGCAGCACCATCTTCACCCCGAGACCGATGGCGACGGTCGCGGCGTGGCCGCGCAGCGGACCGAGTGACAGCCGCAGGCCGGTGGCGACCATCGCAACCGGCGCCACCGTCCGGCCCAGCCACGAGAGCAGATCGTCTGCGGCGTCGGGCACGTTCCAGCGGCGGAGTGCGAGCCCGGCCACGAGAGCAACGAACGGCGGGAACGTGGCCACCCTGCGCAGAACCGCAGCAGCGTCAACCGTGTCTCCCCCGGCACGCGCGGTGACCCATGCACCGTAGGTGGCGAGCGCAAGGAACGTGCCGAGCTGGTCGAACGCGAGCGCGGCAGGCACACGGTCCGCGCCGAGGAGATTTTCCACCACGGGCAGTCCGAGAAAACTCGTGTTGCCGAGCGGAACGAGCAGCAACATCACCCCGGTCACTGCCGGTGACCACGCGAGACGTCGCGAGAGGCGCGACACCGCGACGGCCCCCACCGCGACGGTGGACCAGGCGACGGCGACGGGCACCGCCATCGATGACCCCCACCCGAGCCGCGGAACCTTCACCAGAACCAGTGCCGGCAGGGCGAGGTTCACCACCCACCCGTGCAGCGAGGGCACCACGCCACGGGTCCACGGCAGAACCCGGGCCGCGAGCACACCCACGAGGAACCACATGGCCACGGCAGTCACGTCCCCGATTCTTGCGGCTGGCACCGGTGGGAACCCACGATGCCGCGGCTGGTAGAACCTTCGTCGTGACGACCGACGTGACATCCCCGCTGCTCGGGACCGTTCTGCGCGTGAGGGTGAGCGAGGGCAGCCAGGTGCGTGGCGGCCAGGAGATCATCGTGATCGAGTCAATGAAGATGGAGCACCCGGTGGAGGCCCCCGCGGACGGCACGGTGCGGGCACTGCGCGTCATGGAGGGTGACACCGTGGCTGCCGGCCAGGTGCTGTTCGTCCTTGAGCCCGGCGCGGTCGCCGCAGGCAACACCGACGACGGTGCCCCTGTACCGGACGCCGCCGAACGGGCCGACCTGCGCCGTTACCGCGAGCGTCGTCACCTCACCACCGACGAAGCGCGCCCCGAGGCCGTCGCGCGGCGTGCGGCACGGGGCCACCGCACCGCCCGGGCGAACATCGCCGACCTCACCGACGACGGATCCTTCGTGGAGTACGGCTCGTTCGCCATCGCCGCCCAGCGCCGGCGCCGCGACATCGACGACCTCATCCGCAACACACCCGCCGACGGCCTCGTGGGCGGTCTCGCCACCGTGAACGCGTCGCTCTTCCCCGGAAATGCGTCGCGGGTGGCAGTGGCCTCGTACGACTACACCGTCCTGGCAGGGACTCAGGGCCAGAAGAACCACACGAAGAAGGACCGCCTCTTCGACGTGGCCGAGAGGCTGCGTCTGCCCTTCGTGCTGTTTGCAGAGGGCGGCGGCGGCCGCCCCGGCGACACCGATGCATCCGGCGTCGCCGGGCTCGACTGTCACGCGTTCGCGTACTTCGCACAGCTCTCGGGCCTCGTGCCCCTGGTGGGCATCACCAACGGGTACTGCTTTGCTGGCAACGCCGCGCTGCTCGGGTGCTGTGACGTGATCATCGCCACGGAGGACAGCTACACCGGCATGGCCGGTCCCGCCATGATCGAGGGTGGCGGACTCGGCACGGTGGCACCCACCGACATCGGCCCCATCGATGTGCAGACCGCGAACGGTGTCGTGGACGTGCGTGTCCGCGACGAGGCCGAGGCCGTCGAGGTCGCGAGGAGGTACCTGTCGTACTTCCAGGGACCCCTGCCCACATGGGACAGGCACGACGACGCGCTGATGCGCGACGTCGTGCCCGAGCAGCGCACCCGCGTGTACGACGTTCGGCGTGCGGTGGAACTGCTCGCCGACAAGGGGACCCTCCTCGAGCTGCGGCCCACGTTCGGCATCGGCATCATCACGGCGCTCATCCGCATCGAGGGGCGTCCGGTCGGCGTGATCGCCAACAACCCCGCACACCTTGGTGGTGCCATCGATTCGGACGCATCCGACAAGGCCTCGCGCTTCGTGCAGCTGTGCGACGCGTTCGACCTCCCCATCGTCAGTCTGTGTGACACTCCCGGGTTCATGGTGGGTCCCGAGGCCGAGAAGTCCGCGCAGGTCCGCCACTTCGGCCGCATGTTCGTCACCGCGGCCAGCATCACCGTGCCGTGGGTGACCGTGGTGCTGCGCAAGGGCTACGGGCTCGGCGCACAGGCCATGGCGGGAGGCAGTTTCCACGGCAACGCCATGACCGTTTCGTGGCCCACCGGCGAGTTCGGCGGCATGGGACTTGAGGGTGCCGTGCGGCTCGGCTACCGCAAGGAGCTCGAGGCCGAGACCGACCCGCAGAAGCGCGCGGAGCTCGAGGCATTCCTCATCGAACGGGCCTACGAGAACGGCAGCGCGCTGAACATGGCGAGCCACGTGGAGATTGACGACGTGATCGACCCCGCCGACACGCGCGGGCACGTTCTTGCGGTGATCGGACACCAGCCGTCATGGCGCGACCGCGCGGGCAAGAAACGCCCGATGGTCGACACCTGGTGATCAGAACGCTGCCAGTGCCTGCCTGATTGCGTCGGCCAGTTCGGGATCGGTGACGGTGTCGGAGTCCGCTGCCATCTTCTCGTGGACCGCGGCGGCGGTGACCACTCCCACCATCTCGTTGCCGAAGAGCGGCAGCACCTCGGAGAGGGTCTTGGCGATGCGCTGACCGCCACCGGGGCCGGGAGTCACGGAGACGACCATGACCTTCTTGCCCATCAGGGCACCCTGGCGCATCGGGCGGGTGAGCCAGTCGATCGTGTTCTTGGTGAGCGCGGAGTACGAGCCGTTGTACTCGGGTGCGGCGAACACCACGCCGTCAGCTTCCGTCACTGCCGCCCGCATCGCCAGCACCGACTCCGGCAGACCGCCGTCCTCGAGGTCCTGGTTGTAGAAGGGCACCTCCGAGAGGTCGAAGTGGGCCACCTGCACCCCCTCGGGGGCGAGACCCGGCAGGGCCCTGATGATGCGGGTGTGGAACGAAGCGGACCGCGTGGAGCCCGAGAATGCGACGAGGGTCTTCATCAGATGAAGATTACGGCCGTGATGACGGAATACTGACGGGGTGACAGTCTCAGCGATCTTCGATCCCTCCGCGTGGCGCGAGGTACCCGGCTTCTCCTTCACCGACATCACGTACCACCGGGCCGTCGACCAGGGAACCGTGCGCATCGCCTTCAACCGGCCCGAGGTGCGCAACGCGTTCCGTCCGCACACTGTGGACGAGCTGTACACGGCCCTCGACCATGCGCGACAGCAGACCGACATCGGCGTGGTGCTTCTCACCGGCAACGGCCCGTCCCCCAAGGACGGCGGTTGGGCATTCTGCAGCGGCGGCGACCAGCGCATCCGCGGGCGCGACGGCTACAAGTACGCCGAGGGCGAGGAACGCGACACCATGGACCGAGGCCGGGCGGGCCGACTGCACATCCTCGAGGTGCAGCGCCTCATCCGGTTCATGCCGAAGATCGTCATCTGCGTGGTGCCGGGGTGGGCAGCCGGCGGCGGCCACAGCCTTCATGTGGTGAGCGACCTCACGCTGGCCAGCCGCGAGCATGCACGCTTCAAGCAGACCGACGCCGACGTTGCGTCCTTCGACGGCGGCTACGGGTCTGCGTACCTGGCACGCCAGGTGGGCCAGAAGTTCGCGCGGGAGATCTTCTTCCTCGGCCGCGAGTACTCCGCCGACCGGATGCACGCGATGGGTGCAGTGAACGAGGTGGTTGCGCACGAGGACCTCGAGAGGGTCGCGTTGCAGTGGGCACGCGAGATCAACGGCAAGAGCCCCACGGCACAGCGCATGCTGAAGTTCTCCTTCAACCTGATCGACGACGGGCTCGTCGGCCAACAGGTGTTCGCAGGCGAGGCGACGCGCCTCGCCTACGGAACGGACGAAGCCGAGGAGGGTCGTGCATCGTTCGTGGAGAAGCGCCAGCCGGACTGGTCGCCCTATCCCTGGTCGTACTGAGCGGCCGTGATCGTCGAGGTCACCGAGCCCACCGACCCGCGGCTCGACCCCTTCCGCTGGCGCGAACGCCAGCTCGCGAGCGGGCCGCAGCGCCGTGAGGCCGTCGGTGCCGGCATGTTCGTCGCCGAGGGGGACCTCGTGGTCGACCGCGCACTTGCCGCCGGTCGTGAGCCGCTCGCGCTGTTGTGCGACCCGGCGCACGCCGTGCGGCTCTCGCGCATCGTGCCCACCGGTGTGCCGGTGTACGTGGGCGACGACGCCCTCCGCAAGCATGTCACCGGGCTCGGTGTGCCCCTGTCGGCCACCGGTCTCTTCCGCAGGCCGGCACCCGTCGGGCCTGTCACTCTGCTGGGCGCGTGCCGGCGGGTGGTGGTGGCCGAGGCCGTCGACAACCCCACGAACCTCGGTGCGGTCGTGCGCAGCGCGGTTGCACTCGGCTGGGACGGCCTGCTGCTCGACGCCACCAGCGCCGACCCACTGGCGCGACGGGCCCTCCGGGTGAGCATGGGCACCGGGCTCTCGCTCCCCCACGCCCGTGCTGCCGCCGGAGCGGACGTTGCCGGGCTCCTCACCGCCCACGGGTTCGTGACGTACGCGCTGACCCCCGGTACCGGCGCGGTCGACATCGCGGAGGCACCCCGTGCCGATGGCCCGGTTGCGTTGTTGCTCGGCAGCGAGAGGGCGGGCCTCTCGCGCGGGATGCTTGCCACGGCCACGCACCGCGTGCGCATCCCGATGCACGCCGGCACGGACAGCCTCAACGTGGGTGCGGCCGCCGCGGTGGCGCTGCACGTGCTCGGGCCGAACGGGGCCTGACGCTCAGTCGGCGTTGCGCAGGTGCTCGGCCGCGTTCACCATGTAGCCGGACACCTCCGCCAGCACCCGCTCCCGTGCATCGGCACCGAGAGTGGAATCCTCCAGCGCATCATTCAGCGCCCCGAGCATGTGCACCAGCCACCTGTCACGTTCCCGTGGCCCGATTGTCCACTGGTTGTGCCGCGCGCGCAGCATCGGGTGGCCACGTCTCTCCATGTAGTCGTGCGGACCGCCCCAGTACTGCACGAGGAACATCGCGAGTCTCTCGCGGGCACCGTCGGTGTCGGAACCCTCGGGGTACAGCGGCAGGAGGACGGGATCGGACTCCACGCCGTCGTAGAAGCGGTCGACGAGCCCGACGAAGAACGACGTGCCGACGAGCCCGTGGATGCTGGGGGTGTCGGTCACGTCAGGAGAACCGGGGATCCTCCCACCCGGGGAAGATGTCGGGCAGGCCGTCGCTGACACGGTCGGGGTACCGGGCGGGGCGCTTCTCGAGGAAGCTCACCACCCCCTCGCGGGAGTCCGCGCTCTTGCCGCGTTCCATGATGCCGCGGGAGTCCACCCGGTGCGCGTCCATGGGATGGGACGCACCGAGCATGCGCCACAGCATCCGCCGCGACAGCGCCACCGACACCGGGGCGGTGTTGTCGGCGATCTCGCGCGCGAGTTCGCGGGCCGCGGGGAGAAGGTCGTCGGGGGCATGAACGCTACGCACGAGCCCCGCATCGAGTGCCTCCTGCGCACCGAACACACGCCCGGTGAACACCCACTCGGTGGCGCGCTGGATGCCGACGATGCGCGGCAGGAAGTAGCTGCTGCAGGCCTCGGGCACGATGCCCCGGCGGGCGAACACGAAACCGAACCGCGCCTGCTCGCTCGCGAGGCGGATGTCCATCGGCAGCGTCATGGTCGCCCCCACGCCCACGGCCGCACCGTTCACGGCACCGATGACGGGCTTCAGGCTGTCGAAGATGCGCAGGGTGAGCAGACCCCCTCCGTCGCGCGGCACACCCTGACGGCTGATGACGTCGCTGCCCCCGCGGGAGAACGTGTCACCGCCCGAGGAGAGGTCGGCGCCGGCACAGAACCCGCGGCCCGCCCCGGTGATGATGACCGCCTTCACCCCGTCGTCGGAGTCGGTGCGGTCGAACACCTCGATGAGCTCGTTCATCATGCGCCCGGTGAACGCATTCAGCTTGTCGGGTCGGTTCAGCGTGACGGTGGCGATGCCGTCTTCGATGTCGAGAGAGACTTCCTGGAGTTCCACGTGACGACACTATGCCCGGTCCGCCGGGGCGCCGAACTCAGACGTCGAGGAAGCGGCTCGAGGCGACCCCCGAGCCGATGGCACCCGCGAGCGCACCGATCACAAGCAGCGACACCATCACACCGTTCAGGTAGCCGCCCGGCACGACGAGCGCGCTCACCCCGGAGCCGGCCTTGAAGCCGCTGACACCGTTGGACCACGCGGTGTTCAGGGCCCACAGACCGCCGCAGGAGACGGCCGCCCCCACGAGACCCTGCACAAGACCCTCGAGAACGAACGGCACACGGATGAACCAGTCAGTGGCACCGACCAGCTTCATCACCTCGATCTCGCGGCGACGGGCGAAGATCGCCGTGCGGATGGTGTTCCAGATGAGGATGACCGCGACGGACAGAAGCACCAGCGACATCCCGATGGTGACCGTGCGCACGAAACCCGACAGCGTGCTGATCACCTCGAACTCGTCCTCGGCCAGCGCGACGCCCGACACGCCCGGGAGCGTTCGGAACTGGGTGGCGAGACCGCGCACGAGCTCGGGGTCGGTGGTGAGCGGCACCACCTTGAACTGCGTGGGGATGGTGTCGATGGAGAGAAGGCTGAGCGTGGTGGGGTCACCCGCGAACACACGCTTGGCCTCCTCGAAACTCGCGGGCTTGTCGAGGTACTCGAGCCGGTCGAGGTCGATCAGGTTCGGCTGCGACTTGAGGTTCTGGTCGATGAACTCGAGGGCCTCGGGCGTGACGTCGGGCCGCACGAACACGATCATGCCCACGTCGCCCTTCCACTGCACCAGCAGGTTGTCGAACGCCCGCTGGATGAGGAACGTGGTGCCGACCAGCAGCAACGACACGGCCGAGGTGATCACCGCGGCGAGGGAGAGAGTGACGTTGCGGCGGAAGTTCGCGGCGGTCTCGCGGAGTGCGTAGGAGATGCGCTGGATCACTCGTACACGCCCCTCTCCTGGTCGCGCACGATCACGCCGCGGTCGAGCTGGATCACGCGGCGACGCATGGCGTTCACCACGCGGTGGTCGTGGGTCGCCATCACCACGGTGGTTCCGGTGCGGTTGATGGCATCGAGCAGCTGCATGATTCCCTCGCCCGTCGCGGGGTCGAGGTTGCCGGTCGGCTCGTCGGCCAGCAGGATCACGGGCCTGTTCACGAAGGCACGGGCGATCGACACCCGCTGCTGCTCGCCGCCGGAGAGCTGCTCCGGGAAGCGGTCCTCCTTGCCGGCCAGTCCGACGAGGTCGAGCACCGCCGGCACCTGCTGGGCGATGACATGGCGCGGCTTGCCGATCACCTCGAGCGCGAACGCGACGTTCTCGAACACTGTCTTGTTCGGCAGAAGCTTGTAGTCCTGGAAGACGTTGCCGATCACCCGGCGCAGCTGGGGCACCTGGCTGTTCGGGAGCTCGTTGATGTTGCGTCCCGCCACCCACACGGTGCCGCGCTCGGGGCGCTCCTGGCGGTTCATCAGGCGCAGCAGCGTGGACTTCCCCGACCCTGAGGGGCCGACGAGAAAGACGAAGTCACCCTTGGACACGTCGAACGAGGCATCGCGGAGGGCGACTGTCTCGCTGCCGTACACCTTCGACACGTTCTCGAGACGGATCATGAAGAACCCGAAACTACCAGCAACGACGACGGCGGTTCCGTCGCCCCCGCATGCGCCCTATGCCTGGGCCCTGCGCCAGCGCAGGAACCCCTCCATGAAACCGTCGAGATCCCCGTCGAGAACGGCAGCGACGTTTCCGGATTCCACCTCACTTCGGAGGTCCTTCACCATCTGGTACGGCTGCAGGACGTACGAACGGATCTGGCTGCCCCATCCCACCATTGCGGTCTTTCCCGCGATGCGGTCACGTTCTGCCTGTCGGTCCTCCTCGATGCGCGCGGCGAGCATCGCCTTCAGTCGCGTCATCGCCTTCTCGCGGTTCTGCAGCTGGCTGCGCTCCTCCTGGCTGCTCGCCACGATGCCCGTCGGCTCGTGGATGAGCCGCACCGCCGATGATGTCTTGTTGACGTGCTGGCCACCCGCACCGCTCGCACGGAACACCTCCATGCGGATGTCACTCTCGTTCACCTCCACGTCGGGGGCATCCATCACCGGCCACACCTGCACGGTGGCGAAGCTGGTCTGCCGGCGGCCCTGGTTGTCGAACGGACTGATCCGCACCAGGCGGTGCGTGCCGCGCTCGGCCGTCATCAGCCCGTACGCGTACCGGCCCTTGATGGTGAGCTCCGCGGAGAGGATTCCCGCCTCCGTGCCCTGGCTCACGTCGTCGACGTCCACCGAGAACCCGCGGCGCTCCGCCCAGCGCGAGTACATGCGCAGGAGGATCTCGGCCCAGTCCTGGGCGTCGACGCCGCCGTCCTTGGCGTTGATCTGCACGATCGCGTCCGATGCATCGTGTTCGCCGGTGAAGAGACTCCGCAGCTCGAGCCCCGCGAGAGTACGTTCCGTCTTCGCGATGCCGTCGGCGATCTCCGGCTCCTGGGACTCGTCACCCTCCTCGCGCGCCATGTCGTGGAGCACCTCGAGATCCTCGATCTCCGCGGCGAGCCCGTCCCACCCGTCGACGTCGGACTTCACGTTCGAGTACTCGGAGTTCACCCGCTTCGCGAGCTCCTGGTCGTCCCACAGGTCGGGCCGGGCAACCTCCGCCTCGAGCTCGACGAGACGGGTGCGGCACTCGTCGATGCGCAGGTAACCGCGGGCCTCCTCGAGGCGTCGGCGGACATCGCGGAGGTCGGTGGTGAAGTCGCGCATGGGGAGAGGTCCGTCAGGCCGCGCCGTGGCACTGCTTGTACTTGCGACCCGAGCCGCACGGGCAGGGGGCGTTGCGCGGGGTGTTCGACCAGTCGTCGGCATCCCTCACGAACGGACGCGTGGCACCGTGCGCCGCCTCCTCCACCTGCGCGAGGAGCGCGGGGTCGACGTCACCGCCGGCGCGGGCGGCCTCGATGAAGCCGTCGCTCTCGACGTCGTCGCTGCTTGTCACCGTGATGTCACGGACCCTGTTCGAGTCGTCCTGCTCCATCACGACCTGCACGTGCATCACGTAGCGGACGAAGTCCTGGGCAATCGACTTCATCATCTGGCCGAACATCTCGTAACCCTCGCGCTGCCACTCGGACAGGGGGTCCTTCTGGCCCATCGCGCGGAGGTTGATGCCCTCCTGCAGGTAGTCCATCTCGTCGAGATGCTCGCGCCAGCGCTGGTCGATGATGCTGAGCATCACCTGGCGCTCGATCTGGCGCATGACGTCGCTGCCGAGCTCGTCCTCGCGGCGTGCGTAGTGCGCGCTGGCATCGGCCATCACGAGGTCATAGATCGCGTCGGTGTCCTCGCACGAGGCGATCCGGGCCGCGTCGACTGCTGCCGGCCAGAACGTGCGCAGCTCCAGCACGAGCCCGTCGACGTCCCACTCGTCGGTGGCCTCCGACACGCAGTACGTGGCGATGAGGGAGTCCACCGCCTCGGCGAGGTACTCCATCGCGGCCGACTTGAGGTCCTCGCCGGCGAGGATCTGGTCGCGGCGCTGGTAGATCACCTTGCGCTGCTCGTTCATCACCTCGTCGTACTTGAGCACGTTCTTGCGGATCTCGGCGTTCCGCTGCTCCACCGTGGACTGCGCCCGCTCGATGGCCTTCGTGACCATGCGTGCCTCGATGGCCTCGTCGTCGGGCATCGCGCGGCCCATCACCCAAGACAGGGCACCTGTGGCGAACAGTCTCATCAACTCGTCGTCGAGCGAGAGGTAGAAGCGGCTCTCCCCCGGGTCGCCCTGTCGGCCGGAACGGCCGCGCAGCTGGTTGTCGATGCGCCGGCTCTCGTGGCGCTCGGTCCCGAGCACGTACAGGCCGCCGAGCGCGCGCACCTTCTCGCCGTCCTCGGCGCACTGCCTCCCGAACTCCCCCACCAGCTCGGCCTGGCGTGACAGCGCCGCTGCCCGTGCCGCGCGGAACTCCTCTGGCATCTGGTCGACGGGGGCGGGCAGGTCTCGGTCCTCCACGAGGTGCTCCGGTCGGTGGCCCTCGTTGATTACCTGCTGGCGCGCGAGACCCTCGGGGTTGCCGCCGAGGAGGATGTCGACACCGCGACCGGCCATGTTCGTGGCCACCGTGACGGCACCGATCTGTCCTGCCTGGGCGATGATCACGGCCTCGCGAGTGTGCTGCTTGGCGTTCAGCACCTCGTGGCGCACGCCCCGCTTCGTGAGCTCGCGGCTCAGGAGCTCGCTCTTCTCCACGCTGATGGTGCCGACCAGCACCGGCTGGCCGCGCTTGTTGCGCTCCACGATGTCGTCGACGAGCGCACGGAACTTGGCCTCTTCCGACTTGAAGATCAGGTCGGCCTCGTCGTTGCGGCGCACCTGCCTGTTGGTGGGGATCGGCACGACCTGCATGCCGTAGGTGTTGACGAACTCGGCGGCCTCTGTCTGGGCCGTGCCGGTCATGCCGGCGAGCTTGTCGTACATGCGGAAGTAGTTCTGCAGGGTGATGGTGGCGAGGGTCTGGTTCTCCTCGTTGATCCGAACGCCCTCCTTGGCCTCCACCGCCTGGTGGATTCCCTCGCTCCAGCGACGGCCCTCGAGGATGCGGCCGGTGAACTCGTCGACGATCTTCACCTCGCCGCCCTGCACGATGTAGTCCTTGTCGCGCCTGTAGAGCTCCTTTGCCTTCAGGGCGACCTGCAGCTGGTGCACGAGGTCCTGCTGCACGGCGTCGTACAGGTTGTCGATGCCGAGGGCCTGCTCGACCTTCTCGATGCCGGCCTCGGTGGGGACGACGATGCGCTTGTCCTCCTCCACCTCGTAGTCGGCCTCACGCTCGAGCGTGCGCACGATGGAGGCGAACTTGTAGTACAGCTGCGCGGCGTCGGCGATGCGGCCCGAGATGATGAGTGGCGTGCGCGCCTCGTCGATGAGGATGGAGTCGACCTCGTCCACGATCGCGAAGTAGTGACCCCTCTGCACCTTGTCGGACAGTGAGCCGGCCATGTTGTCGCGCAGGTAGTCGAACCCGAACTCGTTGTTCGTGCCGTAGGTGATGTCGGCTGCGTACTCCGACCGCTTCTCGGCGGGCGACTCGCGCCGTCCGGGGATGACCAGGCCCACATCGAGCCCCATGAAGCGGTGGATGCGCCCCATCCACTCGGCATGGAAACGGGCCAGGTAGTCGTTCACGGTGACCACGTGCACGCCGCGGCCGGTGAGCCCGTTCAGGTACACCGGCAGCGTGGACACGAGGGTCTTGCCCTCGCCCGTCTTCATCTCGGCCACCCAGCCGAAGTGCAGTGCGGCGCCGCCCATGATCTGCACGTCGAAGTGCCTCTGCCCGATCACCCGGTCAGCCGCCTCGCGCATGGTGGCGAAGGCATCGATGAGAAGGTCGTCGAGGTCGGCACCGTTCGCGAGACGCTGGCGGAACTCGGCGGTCTTCCCGCGCAACTGGTCGTCGGTGAGGGCCCGGTACTGCGCCTCGAGGGAGTTCACGTCGGGCACCAGTCCCTGCAGGGCCTTCACCCGCTTGCCGTCGCCGGCCCTGAGGATCTTGTCGAGGAAGGACATGCGGTGTTCGAGCCTACCCCCGGGCCTGCGGACCCTCGGGGCGGCCCGACACGCGTCGGACAGTGCGTGTCAGGCGAGGAGACTCATCACAACGGCGACTAGGACGAGACCGAAGACGAACGCGACAGTGCGGCGTTCGACATAGCGCGGATGCAACGCATCGTTCCTGCGCGGTGGATGCATCATGTCGCGCATGACCGGTCAGCAGGGACGCACGATGCACCGCGGTGACTTCCCCGGCCGCCGGGCCACAGGTCTTCGTCGCATCCGGACACAGAATCCACCCTATGCGACATTTGTTATCTTTCATAACACCTGCACCCGCGGCCGTGGTTGTCGGCTCCGCTTGCCGGCAGGCACCGCAGATGGTGAACACTTGGGGTGTGAGCAGCAGCCCGGCCGTCGACACGGTGATCTTCGACCTCGGCGGGGTGATCATGGAAAACGGCGGCCCGCGTGATTTCACCCGTCGCTACCCCGACCACGACCCCGCAGTGGTTGCGGAGATCGTGATGGGCCCGCACCACCTCGACACCGACCACCAGTGGCACAGGGTGGAACGGGGGGAGATCACGCTCGCGGAGTGCCGCGAGATCACCAAGCGGATGCTGG